>NZ_JBHYGR010000215.1:0-11046 GCF_042738155.1 Kitasatospora sp. NPDC059088
GTCCCGGCCGACGCGGCACCGGCCGGGTCAGCACCCGCCGGGTCGGCACCGGCCGGGGCGCGGTGGTCGAAGGCGATCAACGGATCCCCGGTCAGCGGGTGTTCGACCACCGCGGCCCGGACGCCGAAGACCTCGGCCAGCAGCTCCGCCGTCAGCACCTCGCGCGGCGCCCCGGAGGCCACCAGGGCGCCGCGGTGCAGCACGTGCAGACGGTCGCAGACCGAGGCGGCGGCGTTGAGGTCGTGCAGCGCGACCAGGGTGGTGCGGCGCTGCTCCCGCAGCAGGGCGAGGAGTTCGACCTGGTGGCGGACGTCCAGGTGGTTGGTCGGCTCGTCCAGCACCAGGACGTCCGGCTGCTGGGCGAGCGCGCGGGCGAGCAGCACCCGCTGCCGTTCACCGCCGGAGAGCTGGGCGAAGCGGCGGTCCGCGGCCCCGGACATGCCGACCCGGTGCAGGGCCTCGGCGGTGATCCGGTGGTCCTCTGGGTCGTCGGCCGCGAACGCCCGCTTGTACGGGGTGCGGCCCATCGCGACGACCTCGCGCACGCTCAACTCGAAGTCCCCGCCGCGTTCCTGGGGCAGTGCCCCGATGTGCCGGGCGGACTCGGCGGGCCGCAGCTCCGCCAGGTCCCGCCCGGCCAGCAGGACCCGGCCGGCGCTGGGCCGCAGGTGCCGGTAGACGGTGCGCAGCAGGCTGGACTTGCCGCTGCCGTTGGGCCCGACCAGTCCGGCGATCTCGCCCTCCTCGGCGACCAGGTGGACTCCGGCCACCACGGTGCGCCCGGCCAGGGCGACGCTCAGGTCCTCGACGGCGATCCTCAACTGCGCTCCAGTCGTCGGTCCAGCAGGTAGAGCAGGGTGGGGGCGCCGAGTACGGCGGTGACCACGCCGATCGGCAGTTCCTGGCCGTCCAGGGCGGTGCGGGCCACGGTGTCGACGACGACCAGGAGCACGGCCCCGGTGAGGGCGGACAGCGGCAGCAGGCGCCGGTGGTCGCCGCCGACGAGCAGTCGGCAGACGTGCGGGACCATCAGCCCGACGAAGCCGATCGCCCCGGAGACGGCGACCAGCACTCCGGTGAGGACGCTGGTGACGACGAAGACCTCGCGGCGCAGCCGGGTGACGTCCACGCCGAGTCCGGCGGCCGTCTCGTCCCCCATCAGCATCGCGTTGAGCCCGCGGGCCCGCGCCTGGAGCAGGGCCAGGCCGAGTGCCACGGCGGCGACGGGGACGGCGAGTTGGGACCAGACGGCGCCGCCGAGGCTGCCCATGAGCCAGAACAGCACGCCCCGGGTCTGCTGTTCGTCGCTGGTCTGCAGGACGAGGTAGCTGGTGATGCCGCCGAGGAACTGGGCGATGCCGATGCCGGCCAGCACCAGGCGCAGGGGGGAGAAGCCGCCGCCGCGCCGGGCCATCAGCCAGACCAGGGAGAACGCGGCGAGCGCCCCGGCGAAGGCGGCCAGGGAGACGGTGAGGCCGAGCCCGCTGCCGAGGGAGAGTTCGAGCCCGAAGGCGGTGCCGAGGACGAGGGTGGCGACCGCTCCGAGGGAGGCTCCGGAGGAGATGCCGAGCAGGTAGGGGTCGGCGAGCGGGTTGCGGACCAGGGCCTGGACGGCGGTGCCGACCAGGCCGAGTCCGGCGCCCACCACGGCCGCCAGCAGGGCGCGTGGGACGCGCAGTTGCCAGACGATGAGGTCGCGGGTGCCGGGCTCGGGGGCCCGGCCGGTGAGGTGGTGGGCGACCACCGACCAGACCTCGCCGGGCGGGATGTCCACCGAGCCGAGCGAGACGGCGGCGGTCAGCGCGAGCACCAGGGCGGCGGCGAGCGCGGCGGCCAGCGGCCCGGCCCGCAGGGTGCGGGCCGGGCGCCGGCTGTCCGGGCGCTCACTGTCCGGGCTCCCGTGGCCCGGGCGCCGGCTGTCCGGACCACGATTGTCCGGGCTCCGGTTGTCCGGGGCCTCGGCGAGGTCGGCCGAAGTCACCGCCTACTGCCCGTTCTTGACGAGGTCGGGGTGGACGGTGGCAGCGATCTGCCGGACGGCGTCGGCGTTGCGCACACCCGCGATGGTGGTCACCTCGGAGCCGAGCCGGACGAAGTGCCCCTCCTGGACGGCCTTGAGGCCCTGGGTCGCCGGGAAGCCGCGCAGGAACGCCTCGGCGTCGTCGAAGGCCTTGCGGGTGTCCTCCTCGCTGCCGCGGTTGCGCACGGCGAGCTGGATCCAGTCGGGGTTCTTGGCCACCACGTCCTCCCAGGAGCCGGGCTTGAAGTCGGCGTCGCAGTCTGCGAAGACGTTGCGGGCACCGGCCTGGGTGATGACGGCGTTGGCCACCTGCCGGCCGCAGACCGCGACCGGCTGCTTGGTCCCGGCGTCGAAGTCGAAGACGAAGTAGCTCGGCCGCTTGTCCTCCGGGACGGCGGCGAGCGCGGTGCGGACCCCGCCGATCTGCTTCTCCATCCCGGTGACGAGTTCCTCGGCCCGGGCGCCGGTTCCGGTGACGGCGCCGAGGCGGCGGATGTCCTCCTCGATCCCGGCGAGGTCGGTGCGCGGCGCCTTGGCGGCCTTCGGGGTGCCGGCGCAGGCGGTGGAGAGCAGGTAGACGTGTTGGATGCCGGCCGCGGCGTACTCGGCCTCGCTGGGCCCGGTGGCGCCGCCGCCCATCATCGGCATCGCCCCGAAGGTGTCGACGTAGAGGTCGGCGCCGGAGCCGAGGAGCTTCTCCTTGGGGATGGTCTTGTCGCCGAGCACCGGGACCTTGGCGCCCTGCTCGGCGAGCGCGGCCGGCAGGGTGCCCTTGCCGGGCGGGAAGCCGGTGCCGATCACCCGGTCGCCCGCGCCGAGTTGGAGCAGCAGCTCCAGGCTCGACGCGTTGCTGGTGACGATCTTCGTCGGGGCCTTGGCTATGGTCGTCTCCTTGCCCGCGCAGTCGGCGACCGTGACGGGGTAGGCGGCCCCGGCGGGGGTGGCCTGGGCGGTGAGGGCGGCGCTGCCACCGCCACCGTTCCCGCCACCGCCGCTTCCGCAGGCCGTGGCGAACAGGGCGACGGCGGCCGCGATACCGCAGACGACGCGAGGGCGCATGAGGACTCTCCTGGTCGGTGATCGTGCTGAGGGCCCGCGCTGCGGACCCGGACCAGGTAGTCGGGCGGGGTCCGCACCGGGTTCCCGGGACTTCCGGGACTTCCGGGACTTCCGGAGCTTCCGGAGCTTCCGGAGGCCCCCGTACCCAGTGGTCGCGCATAGGGTGGCCGGGTGGCAGACCTCACCGACCCGCGCGACGACCTCGGCCTGCCCGTACGGCTCGGGCCGCTGCCGCCCCGCCGGGTGGTCTCGCTGGTGCCCTCGCTGACCGAGGCCGTCGCCGCCACCGCGCCCGGCCTGCTGGTCGGCGCCACCGACTGGTGCAGCCACCCCGCCGAACTCGCCGTCACCCGGATCGGCGGCACCAAGAACCCGGACGTGCCGGGCGTCCTCGCGCTCGGCCCGGACCTCGTGATCGCCAACGACGAGGAGAACCGCCGCCCCGACCTGGAGGCGCTGCGGGCGGCCGGGGTTCCGGTGTGGGTCACCGACATCCGCACCCTGGACGACGCCTTCCGCTCGCTGGACCGGCTGCTCACCGTCGCCTGCCGACTGCCGCGCCCGGCCTGGCTGGACGAGGCGGAGGAGGCGTGGCGGGACGTCCGGCCGAGCGGTGACCGCGGCCCGCGGGCGGTCGTGCCGATCTGGCGCCGCCCGTGGATGGTGCTCGGCCGCGACACCTTCGCCGGGGACCTGCTGCGCCGCCTCGGCCTGCGGCTCGTCCACGCCGAGCACCCCGAGCGCTACCCGGCCGTGCCGCTGCCCGAACTGCTCGCCGACCGGCCGGACCTGGTGGTGCTGCCGGACGAGCCGTACCGCTTCACCGCCGAGGACGGCCCGGAGGCCTTCCCCGGCATCCCGGTCGCGCTGGTCGGCGGACGGCACCTGACCTGGTACGGGCCCTCGCTCGCGGAGGCCCCGGCCGTCCTCCGGCGGGCGATCGAGCACCCGTTCGTCCAGGGGGAGACGACCGCACCATAGGATGACCGCCACTCGCCGGGATCACGGGATCACCGGCGACGAGTGGGGGGACCACCAATGAAGTTGCGCACCACCCGGCGGGCCACCGTCCTGGTGTCGGCCGTCGCCGTGTCGACCGCCGTCCTGGCGGGCTGCGGCACCGAGAGCGGTGACAAGCACCCGAGCGCCGGATCCGGCACCACCCTCACCGCGGCCTCCGCCGCGCCGACCGACACGTCGAGCGCGAGCCCGCCCGCGAGCACCACCCCGACGCCGAGCGCCTCCGCCTCCGCGAGCCCCGACGCCTCGCACAGCCCGAGTGCCGGCCCGAGCAAGGCCGCAAAGGCCTCGCCCACCACCCAGAGCGGCAACGCCCAGAGTGGGAACGCCAAGGGCAGCGGCGGCACCGCGGCCGGCGCGCCCGCCACCCAGCCGCCGGTCGAGAAGCCCGCCATCCCGGCGCCCGTACCGACCGCCAAGCCCGGCGCCGTCGCCCTCCCGGCACCGCCCGCGCCGCCCGCCGGCCACGTGCCCCCGGCTCAGAGCGGCTGCCAGCCCAGCAAGCCCCAGCCGGACGAGGCCAAGCCCGCGGTCGCCGCGGCGCTCACGACGGCCGCCGGCCAGTCCCGGGTGCTCAACCTCAGCTCGGGCGGCACCGACAGGCTCCCGCCGCTGCCGGTCAACCTGGTCAAGGCGATCGCCTGGCAGGAGAGCGGCTGGCAGTCCGGCATCCTCGCCTGCGACGGCGGGATCGGCACCATGCAGGTCATGCCCAACACCGTCAGCTGGATGAACGGCAAGTACGGCACCAGCTCCGACCCCAAGACCCTCACCGGGAACGTCCAGCTCGGCACCCAGCTGATCGACTGGCTGGTCGCCTACTACGGCGACTCCTCCTTCGGCGGCAAGTACGACCTCTCCCCCGACCCGGCCACCGGCAAGACACCGCTGCTCGACCTGGTCATCTCCGCGTACAACGCGGGCGCGGGCAACGTGCACTACACCACCGTCACCGACCCCACCTCGGGCGAGGTCGTCGGCAGCCTCGACATACCGAACCCGAAGTACGTCGCCAACGTGAAGGCGCTGATGGCGAGCCAGCCCTGGAACAAGGCGGGCTGACCGCCCCTTCGCAGCAGGACCGGCAGACACGGCGCAGGGGCCCGGGGCGCGCCGACGCCGCGCGCCCGCGCGCGTGGCCGGCGGCCCCCCGCGCCCCCCGCGCCGGGCGGGGCGGCGCCGCCCCCCCCCCCACACCGCCCGCCCCCCCCCCCGCGCGCGCGCGCGCGCGCCGCGCCCCCGCCCCCCCCGCCCCCCCCGTGTCCGGCTGCCGCCCGGACGTCAGCCGCGCGCGGCGGTGACGGCGGCGCCCAGCGCCTCCTTGATCCGGGGGCCGAGGCGGGCGAAGCCGAGCTCCTTCATGGCCGCACGGAGCAGCTCCTCGTCGCTCCGCCCGGTGCCGTCACCGTCGATCCAGCGGACGACGGCGAGCAGTTCGTCCGCCGAGTAGGCGGTCACGGGGCGGCCGGGGGTGAAGTCCGGCTTCGCGGGACGGCCGGTGGCCGCCTCGGCGACGGGCTCGGGCTCGGGCTCGACCTCGGCGACGGCCTCGACGGCAGGGGCCTCGACCACGGCCTCCGGCTCGGCAACCGGCTCCTCGACGGCAAGCTCGGGCTCGGGCTCGGCGGCGGGCGCCTCGGCAACTACGACCGGAGCCTCCTCGACGACCTCGACCTCGGCCACCGGCTCGACGACCTCGACGACCTCGACGACCTCGACGACCTCGACGGCAGGGGCCTCGACCACGGCCTCGACGGCAGGGGCCTCGACTACGGCCTCCGGCTCGACAGCGGGCTCCTCGACGGCCTCGACCTCGACGGCGATCTCGGGCGCGACCTCGACGGCGGGCGCCTCGGCAACAGCCTCGGCCTCCTCCGCTACGGCCGGAGCCTCCTCGACGGCGTCGACCTCGATCGGCGACTCCTCGACCTCAACGGCCTCGGGCTCGGCGACCTCAGGCTCAGCGGCCTCGGGCTCGGCGACCTCGACGGGTGCTTCCGCGATCACCTCCGGCTCGACGGCGATCGCGACCTCGACGGCCTCGGCCTCAACTTGGGCCGCGGCCTCGACCTCGGCCTCGGCAGTGACCTCGACCTCGGCGGCAGGCTCCTCGACCTCGACCGACTCTGCCTTCGCCTCGTCCGCTTCCTCCGCGACCTCGTCCGCCGTTGCGGCCTCGGCCAGGGCGGCGGTGGCGGCGGCCACCAGGTCGTCAGCAGCCGGGGAGGGCGCCGGGAGGGAGACCACGGCGACCGGAGCCTCCTCCTTCTCCTCCTCCACCGCAGCCGGCTCGGCCTCGGCGTCGGCCTCGACCTGGGCCTCAACCTCGGCCTCGGGCAGCTCGGTGTCCGTCTCCTCGGTGTCCAGCTCCTCGGCAGCCGGCTCCGCGACGACCGGCTCCGCGGCCGACGACCCCGCCAGCCCGTCCCGCTGCCCGCCCGCGAGCGCCTGCCGCGCCGCGTACGCGGCCTCGGCGGCGCGGCGGTCGGCCTTGGCGGCCGTGAGTTCGGCGAGCAGGTCGGCGAGGCCGGCATCCTCCAGGGTGGCGCGCAGGCCGCGGATGGTGGGCAGGCGGTAGAGGGTGCCCTCGTCGGCGGCGAGGCGTTCGACCAGGTCGGCCAGTTCCGCGAAGGCGAGCCCGTCGAGGTCGTGCTCGGGCAGCAGTCGGGCGAGGCCGCGCAGGCCGGTGTTGATCGGCTCGAAGGCCTGGGCGGTGCGCTCGACCAGGCTGCCGTCGGCGGGCACGCGCGGGAGGGTGCCGGCGGGGGCGACGGCGGCCCACGCGCGGCGCTCGATCTCGGCGGAGGTGAGCGCCTCGTGCAGGTCCTCGCGGCGGACCTTGCGGTCGTGGGCGAGGGCGGCGGCCTGCTTGCGCAGCGAGCGGCCGCGCAGCCAGGACAGCTTGACGCCGTTCTCGCGGCGCCAGGTGCTGTCCGCGGTGGCGGCGGCGAGGGCGACGAGGTCGGCGTCGTACGCGGCGTCGGTGAGGGTGGCGGAGGTGCGGCGGACCCGCTGGAGCATCTCGACCAGCAGCGCGGTCTTGGCCACGGTGTCGGGCTCGTCCAGCTTGACCTCGGCGGCCATCGCGGTGACGGCTTCCCAGGTCTGCTGGAGGTCGCTGCCACGGAGTTCGGCGAGCGCGGTGGAGGCGGCGCGGGCGTCCTCGGGGGTGGCCACGGTGTCGACGGCCGCGTACCAGGCGTGGGTGTCGGCGCTGAGCGTGAAGGCCCCGAGTTCGGCGTAGCGGCCGAGGTCCTCGCGGAGGTCGGGCTCCGCAGCGGCGTCCTGGGGGTCCTTGACGTCTGCGGCGTCGGCGACGTCCGCCGGGTCGGCTGCGTCGGCGTTGCGCGAGTGAAGCACTGTCATGTGAGGTCCGGTTCTGGGCGACGACGGCGGGGCTGACGGCGAGGGGGCGGCGGCCCGGGTGCACGGGGCCCCTGGGGCGGGACCGGGGGGCGTGCGGGTCGGACCGCCGGTTGTGGAGGCCCAGAATACGGGTGCCCGTTCGAGCCTTGCACGCACCCACCGCCGGACGGACTGGTGTCGTATGCCGTACCGCCCGCCTGGCCGCTACTCGGGAGGGCCACCCGGGTGGCCCGGTGCTGGTCCGGACGGGTGGCCGGGGTGCTCCGTCCGGGGCGGGCCCGGCTCGGGTGGAGCGGACCGTCGGAGCCGGTCGAGCGGGACGGTGCGCAGGCCGCGGCCGGGCCGGGTGGGCGGCGGGTGGTGGCCGGCCCGGCCGAGGGCGGCCAGGTCGACCGGCGCGAGGTAGGCGTGGAGCGCGGTGCGGTGCCACCAGGCGCCGGTTTCGCGCAGTTCGCGCCATCCGGTGAACCGGTAGAGGTGGAGGGTCGCCCGGACGTGGGTCGGCGGGGCGTCGGGGAAGGGGTTGTGGCGCAGCAGCCGCAGTGTCGCCCGGTCGCCGGCCAGCAGGCGGGCGACGAAGGGCAGGAACCAGGGCCGGGCGTAGGCGGGCGAGATGCCGGCGAACCACATCAGCCAGTCCAGGCGCAGGTGGTAGGGGGCGTACTGGCACGGGAGGCGGCGCACGTCGCCGGGTTTGCCCTTGAAGCCGTACTCGCGCCAGACGGTGTGCGGGGTGACGACGGCCTCGTCGGTGCCCTCGACGACGACCTCCCGGCGCAGGCGGTTGACGCTGCCGAAGGCGCCGTAGGTGTTGACGAGGTGCAGCCGGTTGAAGGAGCGGTTCATCACCTGGCCCCGGGAGAGCAGGTTGCGCACCGGCCAGTAGCTGAGCACGAGGACGGCGGCGGTGACCGCCATGACCACCGCCTGGTACCAGACGGGGGCGTCGGGGACGGTGTGGGCGCGGACGGGCAGGCCGAGGCGGGCCGGTTCGACGGCGGCGAGCGTGAGCACGACGGTCAGCCAGTTGAGCCAGGCGAAGTTGCCGGAGGCGATCAGCCACAGCTGGGTGGCGATCACGGCGCAGGCGGCGTAGCTCGCGACGGGCTGCGGGAGCAGCAGGCCGATCGGGACGAGGAGTTGGACGACGTGGTTGGCCGCCACCTCGACCCGGTGCAGCGGGTCGGGCAGGTGGTGGAAGAACCAGCTGAGCGGTCCGGGCATGGGCTGGGTCTCGTGGTGGTAGCGCAGGCAGGTCAGGTCGCGCCAGCAGCTGTCCCCGCGCAGCTTGATCAGTCCGGCGCCGAACTCGACCCGCAAGACCAGCCAGCGCATCAGCCAGAGCACGGGGGTGGGCGGGGCGGTGTCGGCGTTGCCGAGGAAGGCGGCGAGCGAGCCCGCTTCGAGCAGCAGCGACTCCCAGCCGAAGGAGTACCAGGTCTGCCCGACGTTCACGATGGAGAGGTAGAGGGCCCAGAGCACCGCCCACACCGGGATCGAGGCCCAGAGCGGGAGGGCGTCGCCGAGGCCGGCCGCCACCGCGGCGGCCAGTGCGGCGCCGGTCAGGGCGACGGCGGTGAAGAAGCGGTCGCTGTAGTGGAGGTGGAAGAGGCCGGGCGAGTGGCGGAAGGGGACCCGGGCGGTGAAGCGGGGCACCGGGAGCATGCCGTCGGTGCCGATGAGGGCGCGGAACTGCGCGGCCGCGTTGAGGAATCCGATCAGGTAGAGGCCGGCGAGCAGGCGTTGGACGAGCAGTCGGCTCAGCCAGTAGTCGGGGGCGGCGAACCAGTCCATCCAGTCCATGCGGCCCATGCCTACCACCGGCGGACCGGCGGCGGACGGCGGCTCGCTGGTTGCGGCCCGGCCGGGACGGCGGGCCCTACCGGGACAGCGGTCTCGGCCGGGACAGCGGGTCCGGCCGGGACAGCACTGTGGCGGGGAGCCTCTCCTCGGGGGTGAGAGGCGCCCCGCCACAGTGGTGGGCAGTGCGGGTGGTGCGATGGGCGGTGCGGTTGATGCGGTTGGCGCGGTTGGCGCCGTTGATACGAGTGGTGCGAGTGGTGCGGTTGGTGCGGTGGCCGGTTGCGCCCGGGCGCCGTGCTGCCGCGCACGAGCGACGGTCGGCCGCTCAGCTCGGCAGGACGAGTCCGGTGCCGCCGGCGATGCCCGGTCGGCCGGTCGCGGTGGCCGCGCCGTTCTGCTGGAGCCGGTCGACCAGCAGGGCCGCCAGGGTGCCGAGTTCCTCCTCGGTGCGGGACTGGGCGGTGACGTCCATGCCGACGGTGAGGACGCCGTTGACCTGGCCGGTGCGCGCGGTCCGCAGCGGGGTGCAGGTGAAGCTGAAGATCTGCTGGATGCGCTGTGCCTCGGGACGGCCGGACTGGATCCGGACGTCGTTGAGGACGGTGGCCCGTCCGGTGTGGAAGGCCTCCGCGACGGCCTGCTGGAGGCCGGCCGCGCCGAGCTGGGGGTAGGCGGTGCCGATCGAGCCGTACGCCACCGGGGCGCCGAAGGTGTCGGCGTGCTGGGCGTTGGCGTAGCGGATCTCCTGGCCGGGGCCGTCGGTCAGCATGATGGGGAACGGGGAGCCGTCGAAGGCGGCGAACATCTCCTGCTGCTGGGCGAGCAGGTTGTCGCGCAGCCGGATCTCGGAGAGCAGCGCCTCGGCGAGGTGCTGGATGTCGCGCAGCCGCTCGCGTCCCCACTGCCGGGGTTCCCGGTCGAGGACGCAGACGGTGCCGATGACGGTGTTGGTGTCGTCCACGAGCGGGGCGCCGAGGTAGGCCCGGACGCCGAGTTCGTCCACGACCGGGTTACCGGCGAACCGGGGGTAGGCGAGGATGTCGTCCAGTGCGAGGGGTGAGCGCTGGGCGACCACGTGCGGGCAGAAACCGTGACTCATCGGCATCTGTCGGGTGGGGAGGTCGAAGGCGATGCCCCGATCCGCCCAGGACGCGCCTTCTTCGGCCGCCAGGTCGGAGGAATTTGGCGGAATGTAGAGCCCCCGGAACATCTGGCGCTCGTCGTTGATGAAGTTGACCATCGCGATGGGAGCGCGGGTGATGCTGGCTGCCAGGTGGGCGAAGCGGTCGAAGGCCTCGTCCGCGGAGGGTTCGTTGAGACCCAGGCTGCGCAGCCTGCGGGTCCGCTCGGATTCCCCGGCAGCACTCGGGAACTGGCCTTGAGTGCTCATCACATCAGTCATGGCGCACATGTAATCAGACATCCGGGCGCCGCGGTGCTACCGGTACCGGCCACCGACGTTGCTGATGGACAGTCAAAGCAGCATGTGAGCGACCACGGGCGCTCCGGCCGAGGGGGGAAGGTCAATCCCCTCCCGACCCCCTGGCAAAACCCGCCCCGAAGCGGACGGGCCGAATCCCGCCATTCCAAGATCCACTATGTATGGATCCCATGTGCCCATATGACAATGAGCCCTGCCGAAGACACGGACGGTAGTTCCCCGGGCCCCACGGGAGCGCCGCCCCTAGGGTCCGTCTTCAAACTCCCGTCGTCCGCCCGGAGGGCGGGCGGGGCGGCGTTGGGGTGCGTGCATCGCAAGGCGGAGGAGGGAGCCCAAT
>NZ_JBHYGR010000216.1:0-10915 GCF_042738155.1 Kitasatospora sp. NPDC059088
GGGTCCCACAGGTCGACGAGTTGCTCCTCCGGGTCCGGGAGGGTGATGTCTTCGTCCGGTGCGAGCAGGCGCTGGACGTCGGTGACGATGCGCGGAAGCAGGCGGAACAGGCGCAGTCCGTCGCGGAAGCCGCAGCGGGCGTCGGCTTTGGTGCCGCCCTAAACACCCCTTATACCGGACTCCTCCCCACGCCCGTGGGGGTCACCCGGCGCTCATCATGAGCGTGGTCGTCACCGCCCCCTCCTCCCCACGCACGTGGGAGTCAGCTGGAGACGTGGGTCTGCTTTGCCAAGACCCACCTCTCCTGCTCTCGCAAGCGGGGGTCAGCCGACCCGCGACCAGCAGATCGCCCTACTCAACAACTCCTCCCCACGCCCATGGGGTCAGCCGCCGGTCTGGGCAAGGCGGAGTGCCGCACCCTCCTCCCCACACAAGCAGCGGCACCACGCTCGACCACCTGCGCGACGCCGCCTCCGACCAGGCCCGCCGCCGCTGGCCCAATCACACGCCCGGCCGGCGCACCCGCCTGAACGGCTACTGCTGAACCATCGGAAGGGAGTTTGAGTCGGGCCGCCTGCCGCAGCTCAACAGCGAGGCCAGCACCAGGCGGTTCTGCCCGACCGATCCGAGGCCCATCATTGGACCGAGCCTGGAGAGCACGAAGATGCAGGCCCACACCAGGCCACAGCTGGCAGCGAACCAGATGCCCCAGCGTTGCCGCTGAACGGCTGCATCGCCGGCATTGACCCAGGAGTGCACGGTCATGCGCAGGCGTCGGTGAAGCAGTCGCAGGGTGGTCACGGCCCCAGTCTGCCTAGGTCGATCGGCCGCCGAGGGAACTTCCCCGGATCTCCCCCGGTCGGGGGCAACACGGCCGCCGTCGGGCGCACCGTCGTCGGCACCGAAGCCCTCGCGGCCGGACAGGTCCTGCCAGCCGGCAGCAGCATCGTCGTGCAGCGCGGCGACCTGCTGCTGGGCTACACCACTGCAGGACCTCCGACTCGACGCCACCGGGGTCCAGCGCCGCGGTGCCGCCCTCGCTCACGGGTGCGAGCGGTGGCAGATCGGCCCATGCGCGGGCTGCGGCACGCCGATCCGCCGCTGCGGCGACGGCGGGGTCCACGCCTGCGAGGAGTGCCGGGCGAAAGCCATCCGACGGTGACTCACGGGCGATTGCAACGCCCGCGCCGGGCATGCGAGGGCTGACCGTAGGATTTGAGTACTTGTACGGATGCGGAGCACATTTTGCCTGTCTAGTGTCCTGCAGGGTCGGGCTCAGGCATTCGTTTTCGGGGAGGGGAACCCACGTGGCTGACAACACCACGGGCAAGGTCGTGATCAAGCCTGCGGATCTACGGGCGTCCGCGGGCATAGCGAAGACGCTGGGGGAGGAGTTCGGCGCACCCGTCCAGAACGCGGTGAACACCAGCGCCACCGCCTCCGGACAGTTGACCGGCTGGTCGGTCGCGGGCGGACTCGCGCAGTTGGGCACCGGCTGGTCCAAGCCGCTCGGCGATCTGCAGCAACGCCTCGCGTGTACCGCGACCAACCTGGACGCCAACGCGGCCGCCCACGAGCACAACGACCAGGCCGTCGCCGGCGCCTGGGCGGTCGTACCGCAGGGCGCCAAGTGACCGGCCTCTACGAGCTTCTGGTCAAGTTCGACCCGCACGGGCTGCACGATGCCGCAAAGGCCTGGACGGCCTTGGGGCACACGGCCGAGAGCACCGGGCGGCGGCATCGCAGCCAGGTCCAGGGTCCGCTGGCCGGCAACTGGGAGGGCGACGACGCCAAGGCCGCGCTCCCGTATCTGGCGAAGACGGAACAGCACCTGAACGTCGTCAAGATGGAAGCCGACACCGCGGCCCTGGTGCTGAACACCGTCGCCGACCGGATGTACCAGGCGCAGACCAACCTCACCAACGCGGTCAAGCGCGCCGCGGACGCCGGCCTGAACGTGTCCGCCGAAGGTGTCGTCAGCCTCCCACCCGAGGGCAAAGGGGAGCACAACGACCCGGAGGCGCAGAAGGCGCGCCAACAACTCGGCGCGGAGATGAAGGGGTTCCAGGACCGGATCAACGCCGCGCTGAAGGACGCCCAGACGGCGAGTGACCAGGGCAACACCGCCTTGGGCCGGCTCAGTGCGGGTGCCCTTGACCCGAACAAGGCCAACGGCGCGCTCGCCGGGGCCAAGAACGCGGCCGCAGCCGCGATGCAGGACCTCGGACTCGTCGACCCCTACATCCCGGACGGCACCGACCCGGAGAAGTCCGCCGCGTGGTGGAAGGGACTGACCCCCGAACAGCAGGACGCCTACCTGGCCCTGCACCCCGACAGGATCGGCAAGCTCGACGGGCTTCCCACGACCGTCCGGGACGAGGCCAACCGCCTCGTCCTGGACGAGAAACTGGACGCCTACCGAACCGGCAGGCCCGGCGACTTCGGCATCGACGAAGACGAGTACAAGTCGCGGGTCGCGGCTCTGGAGGAGATCAAGAAGAAGCTGACGGCGTCCGACGGAAACCCCGAGAAGCACCAGATGTTCCTGCTCGGTATCGATCCGGAGGCGCACAACGGCCGGGCCATCGTCTCGACCGGCAACCCCGACAAGGCTCAGCACGCAGCGGTCTTCGTACCTGGCACAGGGACCGTGTTCGCCGGCGTCCCGGGGCAGATGGACCACATCCGTCGTCTCCAGAAGTCCGCAGAGGACAAAGCCGGCGACGAGAGTGTCGCCGTCGTCTCGTGGCTCGGCTACGAGACACCGAACTGGACGGACGGCTCGGTAGCCGAAGGCGACCGCGGGGACGCTGGGGCACCGCTGCTGCGCAACTTCACCAAGGGCCTGCGCGTCGCCGAGGGCGAGAACGGCACCTGTTCGCACCTGACCTTGATGGGGCACAGCTACGGCAGCTACGTCGTCGGGGTGGCCGCACGCGACGACGGCGGGGCGAACGCCAACGACATCCTCGCGCTCGGCAGCCCCGGCATGGGAGTGGAGGGTTCTTGGCAGCTCAACGTCGACCCGAAGCACGTCTGGGTCGGCACAGCAAAGGACGACTTCATCCAGACCTTCACCGACACCGTTCTCGGCAACGGTCCCCAGTACAGGGACTTCGACGCCCAACGCATCCAGATCGACACCAGCGGACACGGCGGCTACTGGGACAGCGGGCCCGGGGGCGCAAGCGAGAGCCTCCAGAATCAGGGGCGAATCATTGCGGGCCGACCGCCGACACTTGCCCCTCCATACCCGCGCTGACCCCCCTATACAGCCAGTCCAACCGACCGCCGACCGCCGAATCAGGACCACCATGACTGCCAGCGCGTCCCACACCCCCAGGCGGATCATCGCCACCGCGCTCCTGCTCGCCGCGCTCGGCGGATGCGCCTCCGCCCATCCCGCCGACAGAAACGACACACCACCCGTGAAATCCAAGGCCGACGCCCAGACCTGGGCACAGCAGATCACCGAGCACATGGCCCGGACCGCCGGAATCGAGACCGATCCCACGACCATCGACGCGCTCTTCACCCCGTGTACCGGCAGGAACGGGGAGACCGCCGCCGATGACCGATACATCCTGATGTACAGCGTGAAGAGTTCGGTACCGCGTGCTCAGCATCCTGAAGTGGTCAGGAAGGTCCGCGACATGCTGGTCGGCGAGGGCCTGACGGTGAAGGGCTACCGCGAGGCCGTGGACGGCAAGACGGACGCACTCGTCGACGCCTTCCACCCCAACAGCAGATACTCCGCCACGGCGGAGACCTCGGGCAGCGGAGATCGCATGTACCTCGGCATCACCACGCCCTGCCTGCTCCCACCGTCCGAGGGGCCTTCCCCTACGTCCTGAGAATGGGCGTCAGGACGGCGGCCGGAGATTGAATGCAATCAGCACGCCTGGGCCGTCCGCATCGAGCAGTTCGCTCGGCTCAGTCTGTGCATCGTGGCTGGGCTACGTGGACCCGCTGGTCGCGCTCGCCCGGCAGACCCCGTTCGGGATCAGCATCTACCTCAAGCGGCCGGCCTGACCCCGCAGCCGAGGATCCGGCAGCCCTGTCGGCAATCCCGGCGCCCACGTTTATGCAGGTCAGCAGACCGGTTCTTCACCTACAAGGGTGAGCGGCCCCGCTGCGGCCCCGCTCCGGAATCTCCGGCGACGACTGGCCGGAACCCGGGGAGGCGTTCAAGCTCACCAACGGCTCCGTGCGATCAACGGCGGTAGCCACGACGAACAGGAAGCGTGATGCAGAGCAGTGCGAAGAACATCCATGTTGTGCTCAGGATCGTGGACACCATGGTCTCCTACCGGCAGGCGCACGGCGGCCTACCTGCCGACACGGACAGTCTTGAGGATATGGCCGTGGCGATCGTCGAGGACTTGGAGCGCGACGACTTCCGCATCGTGGACGTCCTGAGCGGCCGTCGGGGTTCCGCATAGGAGAAGTGCGGTCGTGGACGCGGTTTGCCTGCCCGTGTGTCCGGTACGGGTGGGGAGCCGGGACGGCCGGGCCCGGATCCGTGGTGGGTCCGGGCCCGGCCGTCGTGCCGGGGTGGGGCAGGCGAGCCGGGGACCTGCGCTGGCCCGGTGGTCTCGCTGCCAGTGGTCAGCGGCTGCCGGTCAGGGCGATGAAGGGGGCGATTCGCGGAAGCTGGGTGTTCATGGTCCCGATGGCGACCTGCGACGCGTTCGTGTAGGTGCGGTGATCGACGGTTACGGAGGGTGCGGCGTTGCCGGCCAGGCTCCGGTGGGTCAGCCGTGAAAGGTCGGACCAGTTCAGTTCGAGCTCCAGGCCGAAGTTGCCGATGTGCGAGGCGCGGTTGGGGTCGGTCGAGTCGCCACCGTAGGCGATGGACTGGTCGATCCGGCGCTCGATCCACCCGAACCGGGCGGCCTCGGCGGTCATGCCGATGACGAGGGCCAGGGGAGTACGCAGCCTTTGCGGGCCCAGTCGCTCGGCGTCGCCCAGCATGTTGACCGAATCGATGATGTAGTCAGGCGTGTAAGGAGCGTCCGCCCTGCTCCCCTGCGGGTCGAGGGAAGGGTAGTTGCCGCGGTAGCCGAGGTCCTGGAAGAGCGGGGTGGTGTTCATGTCGTGGCCGGCGCGGTACAGCTCGGCCAGGGACTGGCGCAGGACAGGGCTGGTGGTACGCGGGTTCGGGCTGCTGTCCTGGAACTGGTAGTGGTGACCGTGGGAGGTGAATCCCACGAGGTAGAGGTTGGCGGCGTTGAAGTACAGCGCCACGTGGCTCTGGGCGGGGCTGCCGTTCTGGTTGGTCCAGACCCGGACTTCGATGATCCGGTCCCTCGCGCCGCTCTGCCGGGTGTCCATCAGGTCACGGTCGTTGGTGCTGCCCATCTGCTGGCCCACTGCCTCGCGGAACGTGCGGATGAAGTTGTTGTACATGTTCCTGCGGGTCCAGGCCCGTGTGTTGCCGAAGGTCATGTTGTCGGCGTCCCCGTACGTTTCGAGGTGCCAGTCGATCGCGGTCCAGGGGGAGTTGGGCGCCGGCTGTGCGTGGGCCGTGGTGGCGCCGCTGGTGGACACCAGGGTGCAGGTCGCGAGGAGGGCGAGGAGCAGGGCGCCCAGGCGCCTGCCGGCGCGGCGGAGGGCGGATATCGGGTGGTGCATCGGTGGATCTTCCCCGGGGGTCTTCGGCGCGGTGGGCACGCATGGGCGTGGGAGTCGCGCGGACGGGCGGTGACGGGCGGCTCGAAGAGGCAGGCGGTGAGCAGGCCCCTTGTCCGTTCCTCGATCCAACTCGGCCGGGTGCGGGCGGACCATGCAATTTCGCCCGCAAAAGTACGTACCGCATACTTTTGCGGGTTGGGTTCGGCGTTCGGCGGGGCCACGGTGAGCACAGGAAGACCAACATCATGGCCTCGTCCGCATCGGGCGTACGTTCCTGCGGCGCGTTGCTGCACGGTCTGCGCCGCCGGGCCGGCCTCAGCCAGGAGGACCTGGCGCATGCAGCAGGGGTGAGTGTGCGCACCCTGTCCTACCTGGAGCAGGGCCGCTCACGGGGGCCGCAGCGCCGCACCGTGCAGGCCCTGGCGAAGGCCCTGGGCCTGGATGCTGCCGGCGCGCGGGAGCTGGAGGAGGCCGCGCGCCTGGGCCGTCCCCGCCCGGGACGCGCGGTGGACGCCCCGCCGCCCGCCGCCGCACCGCACGCCGTCGCGGCGGCCGTCGCCGCTCCCGATCTGCTGCCGCGCGCACCACGCGGCTTCCACGGCCGGGCCCCCGAACTCGCCGCCCTGACCCGGGCAACAGCGGGCGAGGCGCCGGCCTGCCTGGTCGTCGGGCCCGCCGGCGTCGGGAAGACCGCCCTCGTGCTGCACTGGGCCCGCCACGACCCGGCCGGACTCACCGACGGGCGCCTCTACGCCGACCTACGCGGCTTCAGCGACACGGGCGAGCCGGCCGCCGTCGAGGTGCTGTGCGAGTTCCTGCTCGCCCTCGGCGTGCCCCGTGAGCGGATACCGGAGTCGCAGAACGGCGCGGCCGCACTGTTCCGGTCGCTGGCCGCCGACCGCCAGTTCCTCGTCGTCCTCGACAACGCGCGCGACTCCGAACAGGTCAGGCCGCTCCTGCCCGGCGGTGACCGCTGCGTCACCGTCGTCACCAGCAGGCATCGCCTCCACGGACTGATCGTCACCGACACCGCCCGGCCCCTCGCCGTGGACGTCCTCGCACCCCAGGACGCCACCGCGCTCCTGGCCATGACCCTCGGCGCCGACCGGGTCGACGCCGAGCCGGACGCCGCGCTCCGGCTGGCCGAGCTCTGCGGCGGACTACCGCTGGCCCTGCGGGTGGTGGCCGCCCGCCTGGCCGGGCGGGCCGACCGGACCCTGGCCGCGATGGCCGCCGAACTGTCCGACCACACACGCCGCCTGAGCCTGCTCGACCTGGAGGACACCGGCGTCCGCGCCGCACTGCACCTGACACTGCGACAGCTCCCCGAGCATGTCTCCCGCCTCTTCGCCCACCTCGGCCGCCACCCTGGCACCCACGTCGACCGCTACGCGGCAGCCGCCCTGGCCGCCACCGACCCCGCCACCGCCGACGCCGCCCTGGAGCGCCTGGCCTCCGCGCACCTGCTCACCGAGACCGCGCCCGGCCGGTGGCAGATGCACGACCTCGTGCGGCTCTACGCCCGCGGCCTGGACGCCCACCCCGACACCCTCACGCGGGTGCTCGACCACTACATCGCCACCGCCACCGGCGCCGTCGCGGCGGCCGAGCCCGGCAACGAGGACTGCTTCTCACTCCCCGCTGGCTTCCTGCCGCCCGCCGCCGTACGGGAGTTCCGAGACCGGGCCGCCGCCGTGGCCTGGTACGCCACCGAGCGCCACGACCTCACCCTGGCGGCCACCGCGGCGCACACCGCCCACCTGTACGACAGGACCTGGCGCATCGTCATGACGATGTGGCCGTTGATCGTGTGGCGCGTCCACGACGGCTGGGTCCCGCTCCTGGAGACCGCTCTCGCGGCCGCCCGGGCCGACGCCGACCAGCACGGCGAGGCACGGGTGCTCAACGTCCTCGGCTGGGTCCTGACCGAGGAAGGGCGCACCCCGCAGGCACTCGTCCACCTGGAGGCGGCCACCGCACTCGCCGCCCGGGCCGGTGACGCGATGGCCGAAGCCAACGCCCTGATCGTGCTGGCCATGGCCCAGGCCTCCCTCGGCAACCTGAGCGACGCCGCGCAGGGCTGCGAGCGCGCGGTCGAGCTCGCGTGCACGGCCGGCGACCGGACCATCGAGAAACTGGCCCTGCAGCACCTCGCCCGGCACCTTGCCGACGCCGGAAACTGGCACCAGGCCCTCGCCACCGCGACCCAGGCCCTGGCCATCGACCACCGCTCGTATACCGCCGACGGCCCCCGCATCATGCTGCTCATGATCAAGGGGGAGGCACTGCTGGCACTCGGCAACCAGGCCGAAGGCGTCAAGCAGCTCGACCAGGCAGCCCGGGAAGCGGAGTCCGCCGGCTACGAGGACGGCGCCGTACGGGCGCTCGGCGCCCTCCTGCGGGCAACACCCGACACGGAAGTCCAAGCACGGTACGACGCGGCACACGCACGGCTCACGACCCCGGGCTGAACCACAGTCGTGCCCCCGGGGTACCCATGAAGCCGCCGCACCCCGGCACGGGCGAACCATGAAGGCGTCCGCGGGCTACTGAGCCGGAGGAGGGTGCGCGGTGAGGTCGGCCGGTGCACCGCCTTGGGCATTCCGGTCCTCTTAGATGGGAAGGTCCCAGGTGGGGCCGGCCTCGGTGCCGATCCACACGCGCTGGCCGTCTCCGTCGATCGTGATGCCGAAGCCCTCCTGGTGGGGGGCGCCGTGCTGCTGCCATGTCTGGACGGCGGACTCGACCTGGTCCCACAGGCGCAGGGGGCCGCGCTGGGTGACGGTCCATCCGCCGTCGGGGTTCGGTGCGGTGCGGGCGTGGGAGCCGGTGGCGAAGTCGACCAGGATCTGCTGGTCGCCGGCGCCGATGATCTCGGCGGAGGGCGCGGCGAGCTGGGCGACCCACTTGCCGGTCCAGTCGCCCAGGATCGCCGGGTCGATCCGGCTGGGGCGGGTGTCGCCGGAGAGCAGGGTGATGGGCTGGCGCGGTGGCCGGTCGTGCGGACGGGCGACCATGAAGCTGACGTAGCCGGGCAGGAAGCGGCCGCTGGCGCTGCCGGGGCCGGTGACGGTGAGGAGTGCGAGGCCGAAGGCGAAGGACCACCCGGTGATGGTGGTGAGGATCTTCCCGCCGGGCCTGACCTGGTGCAGCCACGGGAGGGGGAGGTGGCGGATCGAGCAGGTGGCGATCAGCCGGTCGTACGGTGCCCTGTCGGCGTGTCCGGCGAGGCCGTCGCCGATGACGAGGGTGGGCGAGTACCCGGCGGCCTTGAGGGCCTGCGCGGCGCGGGCCCCGACCTGCGGGTCGACCTCGACGCTCACGAGGTTGTCGTCGCCGAGGCGGTGGGCGCCGAGGGCGGTGGAGTAGCCGGTGCCGGTGCCGATCTCCAGGACCCGGTGGCCGGCCTCGACGTCGAGCCGCTGCCACATCCCCAGCACGAGGGAGGGCAGGGTGGAGGAAGACGAGGGGGCGCCGACCACCGGCTCCAAGGCGTCCGGGGGACTCAGGTGGTTGTCGAGCTGGGTGACCAGCGTCTGGTCGCGGTAGATCCCCTCCAGCCGGCCGGAGGCACCGTTCAGGACCGGTCGGTAGGCCGTGGGCGCGCTGCCCGGCACGGGCAGGAAGTACTCGGGGACGAACAGCTCGCGCGGTACGGCGGCCGCGGCCGCGCGCCAGGCCGGGTCGGTGAGGGCGCCGTCGCCGGTGAGCTGATCGACGAGGGCGGCGCGCAGTTCGGCGGGGGTGCTCACGGGGTGGTGCCCTTCTGGAGTCGGTCGGCCAGGGCCTCGGCGATCGGGTCGGTGATCGGCGGCGGGAACCACGCCCACTGCCCGTTCGGATTGCATTCGAGGAACGCCCAGCAGCCGTCGTGGTCGACGGCGAAGTCCAAGGCGCCGAAGACCAGGCCGAAGCTGGCGAGGTAGCGGCCCACGGCGGCGGCGACGTCGTCGGGCACCCCGATCCGGGTGTAGGTCACGAGCTCCTGGCGGCGGCGCCAGTCGAGGTCGGGGCTGTCGATCCGCACCGCGAACAGCCGCTCGCCAACCGCGGTGAGGCGCACGTCGTACGCCTTGTCCACCTTGGCCTGGAACAGGTGCGGGCAGGCCGCGACCGCGTCGGTGATCTCCTCCGGCCGCACCTCGGACACCCACACCTGCGCGGCACGACCGTCGTCGCCCGTGTAGGGGCTGTTCCACAACGGCTTGTAGACCGCGCCGCCGGGCCGCGCCGCGCAGAACGCGCGGGCCTTGTCCGGGTCGGTCGTGATGACCGTGGCCGGCACCGCGAGGCCCGATCGCAGCGCGGTGTCGAGCTGGGCCGGCTTGTGCTCGGCCTCGCGCACCCTCCAGGGGTGGTTCACGTACTGGGCGCCGGGCAGCGCCGCGAGGATGCCGCCCACCCCCCAGTAGGCCTGGGAACGGGCGAACTCGGCATCCTGTCTCTCCATCCCCTCTGGGGCCTCGTAGGCGGAGGGACGGCGGTACCAGACGGAGCGCACGCAGCTGAGGTCGAGGCTGCGGCTGGCGGTGGTGAGGGTGCCGCGCTGGCCGTCCGTCTCGTAGCGGGTGGTCAGCGCGGCACCCCGGTGGAGATCGACCCCCGGATCCGTACGGACGACCGGCACTCCCCGCCCGGCCAGGATGCGCAGCACCACGTCCGCCGTGACGTCGTTGGCACTGGTCAGCACCAGCACGGCCGGCCGGTCTCCGGCCATCAGGGGGTGCCCTGGTCCTGGTCGTTGGAGGTGATGCTGTCGGAATCAGTGGGTGCGGCATTGCCTCCACTGTTCCCGTCGCCGCCGCCCTGACCGGTGCTGGTCGGCGTGTTGGAGTCGGTGCTGGTTCCGTGCGCGCCCATCTCGGCCGGCCGGCCCTCATGGTCGAAGTAGACGGCGACCTGGGTCTGCGGGTCGATCACGGCGGTCAGGCCGAGAACGGGTGCGGTGTCGGGGAAGGGCCTCATGCGGGTGGTGCCCCACGGCGGTTCGGGCGATCGGCTCGTCACGCTGTACCTCCCTTACGGGCTGCCGGCGGCACGGCCGGCAGCACAAGCAGGCTTCCACACTCGGTAGTTGAGAGAATACATACCGTGGGATGCTTGTCACTCGCCAGAGGGCCCCACCGACGTACGAGGGCACCTGTGCACGGGAGCTTCGCGGTTCGGTCGTGCTCGACCAGAAGGGCTCCGTACCGGGCCCGGGGGGGGGGGGGGGGCGGGGGGCGGGGGGGGCGGACGCGAGAGGAGCGGGAGGGGCCGGGAGGGGATACCCCGGCGGTCG
>NZ_JBHYGR010000217.1:0-4070 GCF_042738155.1 Kitasatospora sp. NPDC059088
CCGCGCCCCCCCCCGCCCGGGCTGGGCGGCAGCCTCCACCCCCGAGCGGGGGCGGCGGCCCCGCGCCCCCCCCCCAGGGGGGGGGGGCCCCCCCCCCGGGCCCGCCCACTGCGGAAGCCGCCCGCCGATTCCCGTTCCCTGCACGCGGTAGCCCTCGCCCTACCGGTTTGACCTGCGCAAATACCGATCCTCTCGGCGCCCTACCGGCCCCGCGGACGACGCCCGACCCCACCAGGGGGAGCGGGGACACCCGCCGGCCTCGCGCCAGGGAGCCGTCGCTCCAACCGTCACCTGACCCGCCGTCCGCCAACCGGAGCTTTCGCCATGCCCGCTCACGAGATCCGCATCAGCAGCGCCGACCGCAGCGACATCCGCATCGGCCCCGTCGACGACCGCCGCCAGGCCGTCGCAATCGCCGTCAACCTCCAGGCCGCGCGCAACACCAGCCCCCACCACCGGGGCGTGGTCATCACCGTCGGTGACTGGAAGCCCGGCGGGCAGGGCCTGCCGCTCCTTCCGCCCGACCCGCACACCATCGCGACCTGGCTGATGCGGGAGCACGCCGACGGCCCGGACGGCCGCTACTTCCCGGACCTGCACACCCGGCTCCGAGCGCAGTACCCCGGCCGTCAGGCGGCCGAGCTCTGGGAGCAGGCCGCCGCCCTCGTCTCCGGCGCGGACCCGCACCTGCTGCCCGTGCCCGCCACCGCCCACTCCCGGGAGGAGGTCGACACCGGCACGGGAAACGCCTGGATCGCCACGCGCTTGCAGGCCGTCGCCGTTGCCGCCACCCTCACGGCGCTCATCCTGGCCACCCCCGGCTGGCTGGGCGACCTCGTCCTGGCCGCTACCACCGGCCTGGTTGCCGGCCACGCGCTCAGCGGCCAGCTCGCCGAAGGCCCCCGCGACAACGCCGTCGTCCTCGGCCTCTACCTCGGCCTGCTGCTCGCCCTCGTCGACCTCGCCGCCACCAACCTGCACTGACCCGCACGCCCGGCTGCGCCATGCCCCGCGCGCCGAATCCCACATCCCACTGAACCGGAAGGCCACCCCATGACCGAGCAGACCCTCGCCCCCGATCAGGCCGACGAGGGCGACGAGGACGACGCCACCCCGCCGGAGCCCCGCGTCATCATCCCGACCCGGGTCCTGCCCGCCGCCGACCAGCCCCCGACGGCGAACACGCCGCCGAAGCCCGACTTCCCGCCCTTCAGCCAGCAGGACCGGACCGGCCTCGCGCGGATCACCGACGTGCCGCCCGCCGCGCCCCGGCCGTCGGCCCCCGAGCAGGCGTACGACCCCAACCCGCCGTGGTGGCGCGATCTCGCCGCCAAGGCCATGGGCACGGAGGAGCAGACCGAGGCGGCACCTGCCGCACCGGAGGCCGAACCACAGTCGGTCACCGCCACCGTCACGGTGAAGACCACCATCCCCAAGCGCACCAGCCAGCCACCCGGCAACCCGAGTGCCAAGGCCGGCGGCGGCAGCGGGGGAGGCTGGAACGGCCGGGGCCCCGGCCCCGGTGCGCCCCCCGAGGACCCGCCGTCGAAGCACACGAAGTGCCCCCACTGCGGCGGGGAGTTCACCGCGTGCTCCTGCCCGCTGCACGGCGCACCGCCGCCGCCCGCCGCGCCCGCTCCGCCCGCCGCGCCGGAGCCGGAGGACGAGACCGAGGAGATCGAGCAGGAGGTCACGGTCAAGGTCGACGTCTCCAAGCAGAAGGAGAAGCCGTCCAAATACAAGCCGCCATCCACGCGCGACGTCCTCAAGACCACGCCGAACAAGGCCAGAACCGGCTGGCACCCCGCGCGCGTCCGGTGGACCTTCCACTGGCTCGGCCCGGCGATTCCCGGCTGGGGGCTCAACTTCCTGCCCGACGTCAAGCACCTGATCGTCTGGTTCCACGAACCCGGCGAGCAGTTCTGGATGAGCGTCACGTTCGTTGCCGCCGGTGCCTGGATCGGCTGGCGCACCCGCGGCTGGTACCCGCCGCTCGCATGGATCTGCCGGATCCCCTTCGCCACCACGCTCATCGCGGCCCTGACCGTCCACATCCCCCTCTCCTGAAACGGAGCCACCCGACCATGTCCGAGATCATCAACACCGCCGTCCAGCTCGCCGCCGCGCCCCCCACCTCCATCGGGTCCGGCCTCGGCATCGTCACCGCCGCCGGCCTGGCCGGCGTCGGGACCGTCACACAGTTCGCCATCCTGAAGAACGGGTCCAACCCCAAGATCGCCGGAAAGCTCAAGTGGGAGCACTTGGCAATCTTCGGCTACGTCAACGCCACCCTCTACGGCTCGGCCGGCTGGACGGGCCCGCACGACGCCATCACCAGCATGGCCGGACCACTCGCTGCCAGCTGGGGCCCGGGCGGGGTGGCGCTCGGCATCACCGCCATCCTCTGGCTGCGCACCCACGGCAAGTGGCGGGCCTCGATCCTCGGCTTCACCGCCGGTGTGCTCTACGCCTCCGCCGGCGGCTGGTGGTCGGTCGGGACCATGGTCGTTACCTACCTCGCCAACCTCGTGCCCGGACTGGGCCACTGATGGCCGCCAACGTCACGCTGACCAAGGAGACCCCCACCACGCCCGCCGCGGCGGCCGTCGGCCCCGGCGACGACACCGACGCCCTGGCGGAACCCGAGGACGTGAACGAGGAGGCAGCGGACGACGACGAGGCAGGGGAGAGCATCCGCGAGCGCGTCACCCGGGTGCTGTCCCGCGCGTTCAACGCGGCGCGCCCCTACATCATCGGCATCCAGGCAGTGAAGTCGCTGGCCGTCGGGACCTTCATCATCGTCAAGAAGACCGTCTTCTGGATCGTCGACGGCAACGCCCTGGAGCTCTTCGCTCCCGGCATCGTCCGCAAGCGCGAGCGCAAGGCGAAAGCCGCGAAGGCGGCCGCCAGGGCCAAGGCCAAGGCGGCGTCCGGCGGGCCGAAGCCGAAGGGGAGAGGGCCACGGCGGCGACCGGCAAAGCCGGCCAACGCGAAGGAGAAGCCCCCTCAGGAACAGCCTGAGTCACAGCTGCCCGAGGGCAAGGAGCTCCCCGCCTGGCTGCTGCGGGCGGGAGGACTGCTCTTCGCAGGATTCCTGATCGTCTACTACATCCCGCACAACCCGGTGATCTGGATGCCGGCGCTGCTGGTGCCGTGGGCCCTCGCCGCGTGGGTGTACGCGCCGCTGCCCGCGCCGAAGGCCAACGAGCAGGAGCAGGCCGACGACGAGGACGAGGCCTTCGAGGACGACGACCTCGTGGAGGCCGGACCGCCGGAGGTCCAGGAGGCAGGGGAGCAGGGCGCAGGGGAGCGGCGGGTACTCTCCGCCGAGGAGATCGAGGCCCAGTTCTGGCTGTACGTCGAGAACACCGTCGCCACCCGGTGGGCGGAGGGCGTCCGGGGCATCAAGCAGGGTGTCCATCTCGAGGACATGCTGGCCGATCTGAAGGCCCGAAACATGATCTCCGACCCGGCCTGGGACACCGCCACGCTGGCGAGCTACTTCCGCCGGATCGGCATCCCCCTCCGGGACCCGCTGCCACTGTCCGTAGCGGGCAAGAAGATCAACCGCATCGGGGTGGGCTTCAAGGAGCTGACCCACACCCTCGGCCGGGAGCCCCTCAGACCCCCTCACCTGGCCGTGGACCGCACCCCCCGGGACGACGCCTTCCCGGCCCCCGGGGCGCCCCCCCCCGCGGGCCCCCCCCCCCCCCCCCCCCCCCGGGGGGGGCGGGGGCGCGCCGCCCCCCCCCCCCCCCCCCCCCGGGGGCCGGGAAGGGGCGCCGAGCACCCCCGCTCAGACCCCCCGTCAGATGGCCGGCTGACCCCGGCCGACAGGCCCGGGAACGCCCCTCCCGCCGACCCATCCCGGGCCGTCCGCAGGCCGGCCCTCCCCCGCTTCGCCATCACCGGCAACGCCCCCTACCGCAGCGCCCTACCGGCGCTCTGACCTGCACAAATACCAAACGCCCTACCGCCCCTACCCCACCCCTACCGCCCCTCCTACCGCCTCCGGGGGGGGGCCCCCCCCCCCCCCCCGCCCCCCCCCCGGCCCCCCCCGGCCCCCGGGG
>NZ_JBHYGR010000217.1:4079-10469 GCF_042738155.1 Kitasatospora sp. NPDC059088
ATAAAACCCACCCCCCCCCCCCCCACACCCCAACCAACCCCCCCCCACCCCCCCCCGCGCGGCCCCCCCCGCCCCCCCCCCCCGCCCCCCCCCGGAGCCGCTCAGGCCCAGGGGGAGCGGCGCGGTCGGCAGGGCCGGCAACCTCATGAATGGGAGCACCACAATGACCTGGCTTCTCGACCGGGCGCGGACCCTCGCGCTGGCCGGCTCGCCGTCTGCCCGCACCCTCGTGATCGACTTCGACGGGGTGATCCACGACCAGTTCGACGGATGGCGCGGCGGTGACCTCTACGGCCCGCCGATCCCGGGAGCCGTCGAGGCGCTTCACCGCTACTTCCGTGGTGGCTGGCACATCGCCGTCGTCACAGCCCGTGACGAGTCGCACCACGCGAAGATCCGGGCCTACCTGGAGGAGCACACCGGCCTGCCGGTCGTCGTCTCCGAGCGGCGCCACGCGTACTGGCACGGCCCGGAAATCCTGGTGACGAACGTGAAGCCGGGCGGTGTGGGCTACGTGGACGACAACGGCGTGCGGTTCAGCGTGGCCGCCGGCGGCTGGGCCACGGCCCTGGCCGGACTGCCGGCCTCGCCGAACGATGTTCTGCGGCCCGTGAAGGAAGCGATCCGGGAGAGCGGTGTGAAAGACACCGAGCTGCTCCTGACCGCCGATGAGCGCACCCGCCTGCAGGTGCTGCTCGCGGGAGTGAAGCCCGCCGGCAACGCCGTGGTCGCCGACCTGACCCGGGCAGTAGCCGACATCCAGGGCCACGACCACCCCAACTGGGAGGACCTGTTCTGCGGGAACCTCACCAGCTGGGCCGGTGAACGCGCCGGCTACCTGCTGGCTCGCCTTCTGCTGCGCGAGGAGGAGGTCGAGCGGCTGCGCGCCCAGCTCGCCGAGCTCACCAAGTCCCCGTCCGAGCGAGCCAACGACCGCGTCCGGACGCTGCGGGCCTCCGGCGACGTCGAAGGCGCGATCGCGGCGGCGGAGGCCTTCGCGGCCGAACAGGCCGCCGAGGTAGCCAACCCGCGCCTCTGACCGGCACCACCGGCGGGGCCACCACGGCCCCGCCCCCTGTCCATTCACTCGTTCCGCCCGGCACAGCCGCCGGGCCGACCACCGACAACCACCGAGGCCATCTCCATGTCTACCTCTGCCGCGCACCTCGCGCTGCGTCTGCTGCCGCTGGCCCTGCTCGCGCTGTTCCTCGTGGTGATGCTGCTGCCGCAGACCCGCCGCTGCGCCCCCATCCAGCGCCTTCGGGCGTGGCTGCGGTCCGCCCTCCCGGCCGGGAAGGCCGGGACAGCGGGATCGCCCACCCTCGGACGGCGGGCCCTTGGCGCCCTCACGGTCCTGGCCGCGCTGCCGCTCTACGTCATCAGCAGCGGGATCACCGCGGCGGCCGGCGTCGCCCTCGCGGCCATCGGCGCCGTGCTGTACACCGCCTGACTCCAGTTCCGACCGCAGCACCTCTCCCCTGCCCGATCCCAGGAACCAGTTCGGAGGACCTATGAAGCGCCTCATGCGGCCGCTGGCCGGCACCCTGCTCGTCGGCTCCCTTCTCACCAGCTGCACGGCGGCCGCCTCCCGCCCCAGCGCGCCGAAGACCTACCCCACCGGCACGGCCACCAGCGCACGCCCGTCCTCTGCGGCTCAGCCCAGCCGCAGCGCGTCCGCCAGCGCATCCAGCGTCAACCTCACCAAGGCGTCGAGTCAGCCCGGTGCGCCGGCGAAGTCGACCACCCCTGCCCCGAGGAGCACACGATGAGTGTCACCGAAGACCAAGCGCCCCTGGAGCCCGGCAGCGCCCGCCCGTTGCCGTCGGCCCGGCGCGCCCTGCGAGGGGTCATGCACGTCGCCAAGGTCGTGGCCGGAGCCGCTCTGATCTGCGCCGCAGTACACGCCGAATGGCATCTGATCCAAGGGACGGCCCACCAGCAGGTGGTCGTCGTGGCCTTGGCCGGGACCTGGATGCTCGTCTACCGGCTCAGCCGGCACGAGGAGATCTCCAGCCCGCTGAGGCGCGTCAGCCGAAGCTGGGTTCTGTGGAGCTCAGTGCTCGTCGTCGTCGACGAAGCAGCCGCCTGGCCGCACGGCCTGATCGCCGCCCACCTCGGCTGATCCGCCGCGGGCCCAAGCCCGGGACCGTCACGTTCAACGGTGAGCCCCGAAGCCCCCGGCGGCCAGGTTGCGGCCGTAGCCGGGATCCTGCATCCCGGTGACCGATCATGCCCCGCACCGCAGCGGATGATCCGGTGGTCTGCCGCACCCTCGGGGTGGCAGACCACCGATTCCGGGGACATCGAGCCCGTCGCCTAACCAGAATCTGTCCCTAGAACCAGGTCAGGACGGCGGCAAGGCCCGTGCCGGGGCCGCCGGAGCTCGACCCGCCGGCCCCGATCGCACGACAGGAGACCAACCTCTTGCTCAACCGCCTCCTCCGCCGCCGCCAGGTCCTGCCCGTCGCCGAGCTGTCGCAGCGCCTCAACCGGGCGCTGCGGCAGGCCAGCAGGAGCTGGCTCGAACCACAGTCCCCCGAACGACAGGCCACACCCAAGTCGCCGACGGACTTTCAGCGGCCACTCGAAGAGGCCTACCGCGCCCAGACCGCGGTCCTCGCCGACGTTCACGAGCTCGCCGCAGCCGCCCGGGCGCACCTTCCCGACGCCGACCACGGCCGCCGGATTGAGGAGTCCATCGACTGGGCGGTCTACCTGATCGGCCAGGCCGAGAGAGCACTGCACCGGGCCGCTCTCGAAACCTGCCCGGACGCGGACCGGCTGCCCGAACGCCGCCGCTGAACAGGGCCACGAATCCACGGTCACGCAGGAGCCGCTTCATGCACCGACAGCCCGGTCCCGCCGAGCGGTACGGCGCAGCCGCCGCACCGTATACCGCGCCCGACCCAACCACCTCCACGCTTCGCCAGCGCGCGTTCCACATCGAAGGAGACGCCATGCCCACCACCACGCTCACCGCCCCGGCCACCGTGACCGTCAAATCGGTCAACCGGAGCGACTGGCCGCAGGTCTCCACCCTGCATCCCGTCGAAAGGTGCCTGCGCATCACCCTTGACCCGGCCGCACGGGAGCTGTCCGCCTACATGAACCGCCGCTCCTACAGCAGTTGGGCGGAAGACTTCCCCAAGCACCAACTGGCCGGAAGCCGGGAGTGCCCCACGGGGGACGAGGGCCAGCCCGGCACCCCGCCCGAGGCCATCCGGTCCTACCACTGGTTCCCGTTCGGCTGGGCCAGCGCAGAGGACGTCAACGCGCTCATGCATGCGCTGGCGCCGGTCGCCGCCGAGCTGCTCGACTCCTTCCAGCCGCTGCCCGACCATCCGGCAGCCCTCGACTGGACCCCACGCAGCGCCGGCCTGCTGCACCTGCTCTCCAAGCTCGCGCGGTTCCCCGCCCACTACGTTGGCGACGGAGCCCCCCGGCAGGACCAGATCGACGCCGCCGCCCGCGAGACCCTCAAGCAGGAGAGCCACTACGTCACCTGGCGCGAGCTCCACCAGGCCGACCCTTCCGTCGCGCGCGGCGAGTGGGCCCTGGCCGACGACGCCACCCTCGACCAGATCGCCGAGAAACTCGCCGCCACCATCGACCCCCGCCCGCACCTGCCCGAGGGCCACCGGGCCTACAGGGTCACCAGCGTGCGCGCCGGCCTGTACGAGTACCGGCAGAAGGCGGCGGCCGAGCTGAAGGTCGTCCAGGCGGGCACCTGGTACGCCGAGCACCCGGGCCTGGGGGAGAGGATGCACCCCAGCTGGGACGAGGCCGAGCTCGAGACGCTCTACCCGGACGAGGCGCGCGCCGCCGCCAACCAGGGCTTGCGTCTGGTCGGTTTCCTCCCGCACGCCCTGCGGGTCCGTGACCAGCTACGCGCCCAGACCCGCACGGAGCTGCGGCGCCGGGCCTCCGCCGCGGCGACCGGCAGCACGCCCCAGCTGCGGACGGCGGTCGCCGCTCTGCTGCTGGAGGTCGACTCGTGGAGCGACCCGACCGACGGAGCCGAAGACCGCGATGCCCGCCTCGGAGAACTCGCCGGCATGAGCCCGGAGGCCGTCGCCCTGTTGCGCGCCCGCATTGGCGGAGCGGACCACTGGGACGGATGGATGCCGGTCGTCGTGGTGCGCGACGCCGAACCCCGCCCCGCGCCGGGGCAACGGCGGCGCTGGTTCACACGGGCCGCCAAGTGACGTACACCACACGTCGGCTGCCCACCTTTGGGCAGCCGGCTTCCGGTGATCCGGAAATCATGGCGACTCCCAGCCCAGCAGGGCGCCGCCGGACTTCTCGCCCGACCCACCGTGCAGGCCGGCCAGCCCACCGGCCGGCCTGCACGGCGCATGCACGGAACGGTATCCGTACGAGGGGGACTACCCACCATGAGCACCACGACGACCACGCAACAGAACTCCGGCGCGATGCCGCCGGACAACACCGCCGAGCCTGACCGCGACATCGAATCGACGGCAACCACCAGCACCACTGGTGCCAGCGAGACGGAACCGGCCTTCACCGCCGACCGCGGCCTCGAGATCGAACTGGCGGCGGTCACAGCCGACATGGCGCGCGTCGAGCCCAAGGCCGGGCTCGTACTGACGTTCGCGACCGCGGTGATCGCCGGCATCGCGCTGCTGCCGAAGATGCCGTCGGCCGCCCTTGTTTTGGCCGCGATCGGCCTGGCCGCCACGCTCCTCGCGACGGCCCTGGCCATTGTGGTGGTCATGCCCCGCTTGGACCGGAGCCGGTCGAGCAGCTTCACCCGCTGGGCGTCGATGTCGCCGGAGGAGATCCCGGCCGCCGTGGCCGTCGACCGGCGTGCGCAGCGCCTGCACCAGATCAGCAAGCTGTGCGAGTGGAAGATGAACCTTCTGATCTGGGCCTCCGCCAGCGTCTTCGTTGCCATCGCCGCTGTCGGAGGGGCTGCCCTCGTCACCCAGTTCGCGGCGTGAGCGGCCGGGCCGCCGACTGCGGTCAACCGCCAACCCCGCACGACCGTCGGCCCCCGCGGAGAGCGCCCACCGCGATCTGCAGCACGCCCCTGGTGCCGTTGCGGCCGACGACACCGCCCCGACCGGGATCTCGGAAGTCGAAGCAGCACACCGTGAGCGCGCGCCGGACGGCGCGCAGAAGGGACCCCACCATGACCGCACATCCCCACCCGCCGATCCCCAGCGGCGCCATCGGCAGCCAGCCCTCCGATCACGACCTGGCCGAAGCCCTCGCCACCGGCACCGTTCTCCTCGAACTTCCCTACCGGGGCCACCGCACCCAGGTCGTCGCCACCCCGTACGGGGCGTTCGGCAGGCGCGACCGCCTGGGCTGCTTCCTGGAGATCGCGGCCCAGACCATGCACCAGTGGACGCCGTTTCCCAACCCCGAGGCCGCCACCGCCTGGTGCCGGAACACCGCCGCCGCCAGTCTCTACGGCATGACCCCGGCTCGGGTCGACCAGAACTTCGCGGTGTGGCACGGAAACGGGTGGAGCGTTGAGATCGACCTGCGCCGCCAGCGGTACATCATCGCGGTGGGCCTGCACCCCGGCACGACCTACGAGGTCCTGGCGGCCCGCGAGACCCCCGATGAGCCCTTGGCGGCGGCGGAGGCCCGCGGCTGGGCCTGGCTGATCGACAAGATGCCCGAACCGCTCACCCACTGGCCCACCAGCATGGTGGACGAGTACTGCCGCCGCGGGTTGCTGGCCGCGGAGTAGAAGACGGCTCTCCACAGCGACGGCCAGGCCCCGTACAGCCTTCGGACGACCTCACCGAGCGACTCGAAGACGAAGCACCCGTGCGCGCCCGGCAGGGCCGTGCCCCAGAGCACCAGCAGCACCGGCACCACGGGGGCCAAAACAGCGGTGGCCCAACGGGCGGGGACCAGGACGGACCATCAACGAGAAGAGGGGATCAGTGAGCGACCACCTGACGGACGAAGGGGTCGCGCGTCGGATGGATGAGGCGGCGGAGACCGCTACCCGAGGCCAGCGCCGCGAAGCGGCCCGCCTCTACAGCCAGCTCGGCACGGACATCCAGGCCCAGTTCGGGCGCTTCGACCGCCGCGCGGTTGACGCCTTCGAAGCCATGGCCCGCGTGATCAGCGAGGACTGACGGCCGTCGTCATCCCCACCAGTTGCTGCGACGGGAGAGCACCGCCCCGGGCCATGTCCGGGCCCGCGAGCCCGCCGCGCCCACCGTCAGCCGCCGCACTGTGGCGGCGCAGCGCGCGGTCCTGCCCCTGCGGCGGGAGTCCGCCGACGAAACCCGAGTGGCGGGGGGGGGGGGGGGGGGGGGGGTGGGGCGTGTGGACGAGCCCCCTACGGTCGCGGGGTCTGGGCGGGGGGGGTGAGGGGGGGGGTTGTGTGGGTGTGTGTGGGGT
>NZ_JBHYGR010000218.1:0-6608 GCF_042738155.1 Kitasatospora sp. NPDC059088
GGCCGGTGAGGGCGGCCTGGGCGGCGAGCGGCAGCAGCAGTTCGGCCGGGGGGCCGGGGGTGGCGGCGAGCGCCGCGGCGGCCTCGGCGAACGGGACGGCGGCGGCGCCGGCCGAACCGAGGGCGAGCACCGGCCCGGCGAACGGCCGGAGCAGCCGGGCCCGTTCGGCCGGGTCGGGGGTGGCGGCGAGGCCGGCGGCGCAGCGGGCGGCGGCGGCCACGTCGCGGTGGAGTTCGACGGTGCCGAGCTGCCCGGTGAGCGAGCGGACCAGCTCCGGGTCGGCGGCGTCGGCGAGGGCGCGCTGGAGGTAGCGGGCGGCGTCGTCCCAGTGGCCGTCGGCGGCGGCGTCCCGGGCGGCGGTGCGCAGGACGGGGACGGCCCAGTCCAGCCCGGTGGTGCCGGAGGACATCAGGTGTTCGGCGGTGCGGGCGGCGGGGGCGCCGAGCCGGGCGAGCAGGGCGGCGGCCCGCTCGTGCAGGGCGACCAGGACGCGCGGGTCGGTGCGGGCCAGCACGGCGGTGCGGACCAGCTCGTGCCGGAAGGTCTCCGGCGGGCCGGGTTCGATCAGGTCGGTGCGGTGCAGCGCCTCCCGGGCCTCGTCGGCGAGGAGTTCGCCCTGGCCGGTCAGCAGGGCGGCGGTGGCGAGGTCGGCTCCGGTGCCCAGGACGGCGAGGCCGGTGAGCAGTTCGGCGGCCCGGGGGTGGCTCTGCCGCAGCCAGCTGAGGGTGGTGTCGGCGAGGGTGCCGGCGCCGATCCGGCGGACCTTGTCGAGGTCGGGCGAGCCGGGGTTGATCCGGGCGGCGGCCAGCCGGGCGGTGAGCTCCTCGACCACCAGCGGGTTGCCGCGGGAGAGGTCGTGGCAGACGGCGGCGAGTTCCGGGTCGACCGGGGCGTCGAACTCCTCGGCGACCCGCTCGGCCACGCAGCTGTCGCAGAGCGGGCCGGGGGTGAGGGTGCGGGCGTGGCGCAGGGCGGCGAGTTCGGCGGCGAGCGGGTCGGCGGCCTCGTCGGCGGTGCTGGCGAGCAGGGCGACGGGCAGGCCGTCGAGCCGGCGGGCGAGGTAGGAGAACCACTGGCGGGACTCCTCGTCGGCCAGGTGGAGGTCGTCCACGGCCATCACGACGGGGGTCCGGGCGGTGAGCGAGCGGGCCGCGTGGAAAAGGTCGTTCAGCACCCTTTCGCGCCCGTTGCCGACGTTTTCGGAACCCGCCGGAAGGGCTCTTCCGAGGGCGTCCGGCAGATCTCCGGCGAGGGCCGCCCCGGGGAATTCCCCGGGTGATTCGCCCAGGAACTGCAGGCTTGGCGCCCCACTGGTTGTCATGCGCATGAAGGGATCGAAGAGCTGACGCACCACGCCGTACGGAAAGTCCCGCTCGTTGTCGTGACATCGGGCCCGCAGCACCACCGCGCCCTCCGGCAGCCGGGCCAGCGCGGCCCGCAGCAGCGCGCTCTTCCCGGCCCCGCGCGCGCCCCTGACCAGCACGACCGCGGACCGGCCGGCGGCCGCCCCGGCCACCGCGCGCGCCAGCTCCGCCAGCTCCGTTTCCCGGTGCAGCAAAACTCCAGTCGGCACCGCAACCCCCCGTCGTACCCGCGTGCGGACACACCAGTATCGCCCGCCGCGCCCCCCTGTCAACGTTCCGGGCGAATACGTACCGGGATACGTACCGGCCGAACGGAATACGCAATTCCACGCGATGCGTAACTCGACGGCGCCGACGGATATGCAGTATGTACAGCCCAATTGGCGCCGTGCTCGAATACTCACGACGAACTTGTGAACACAGGGGGATGACTGATGGAGCGACCGCGGCTCAAGGCCCATTTCCTCACCGAGACGGTGGGAGAAAAGGTCTTCCTGCTCGGAGAGGGGCAGGACTACCTCGTCCCGGGGGCCGCCGCGGTGCGCCTCCTGCCCTACCTGGACGGACGGCGCACCGTCGCCGAGATCCTCCAGGCACTGGGCACCGAGGTCCCGCTCGGCCAGGCGCTGACCGCACTGCGCCGCTACGAGGCCGCCGGGCACCTCGCCGAGGGCCGGCCCGAACTGCCGGACCACGTCCTCGCCTACTGGGACGCCCAGGGCGTCGACCCGGCCGTCGCCCTGGAGGCCGCCCGGGCCACCGAGCTGCTGGTGCTCGCCCTCGGCGCCGCCGAGGCCGCCCCGCTGGTCGAGGCGCTCACCGCCACCGGCCTGCGCGCCCGCGCCGTCACCGAGGACCAGGCCGTCACGGGCGGCCCGGACACCATGGTCGTCGCCCTCACCGACGACTACCTCGCCCCCGCCCTGGAGCGGCTGAACACCGCCCGGCTGGCCGACCGGCGCCCCTGGCTGCTCGCCAAGCCCACCGGCACCTCGCCCTGGCTCGGCCCGCTGCTGCGCCCCGACGAGACCGGCTGCTGGAGCTGCCTCGCCCAGCGGATCAGCGGCAACCGCCAGGTCGAGCGCTACCTGGCCGGCAAGCGCGGCGAGACCGTGCCGCTGCACCCCACCCGCGCCGCCATCCCGGCCGGCCCGGCGACGACCGCCCAGCTGCTCGCCACCGAGACCGCGCGCATCCTCGCCGACGAGTGCTGCTCCGCCCTCTCCGGCACCATGGTCAGCCTCGACCTCAACACCCTGCAGACCACCGAGCACACCCTGGTCCGCCAGCCCCAGTGCCCCGACTGCGGCGACCCGGCGCTGCTCACCGAGCGCAGCCCCGAGGTCGTCCTGCAGCCGAGCCCGGCCCGGCACACCACCGACGGCGGCTACCGCGTCCAGGCCCCGCAGTTCACCTACGACCGGCTCAAGCACCACATCAGCCCGCACCTGGGCGCGATCACCCGGCTCGGCGCGCACGACGACACCGGCAACGGCATCACCTACAGCTTCACCGCCGGCCACAACTTCGCCATGGTGAACGACAACATGGACCTGCTGCGCCGCAACATGCGCGGCCAGAGCGGCGGCAAGGGCCGCTCCGAGATCCAGGCCAAGGTCAGCGCGATCTGCGAGGCGATCGAGCGCTACTCGGCGGTCTGGCGCGGCGAGGAGCCGGTGGTGCGCGCCGCCTACCGCGACCTCGACCCGGCCGTCGCCGTCCACATGGACGCCCTGCTCCAGTTCTCCGACACCCAGTTCGCGAACCGCGCCGAGTGGAACGCCGACCCCAAGCACCGGCTGCACCTGGTGCCCGACCCGTTCCCGGTCGACGCCGAACTGGACTGGACCCGCGCCTGGTCGCTCACCCACGACGAGGAGCGGCTCGTCCCCTCCGGCTACGCCTGGTACGGCCACCCCGACCTCCAGCAGCACTTCTACTGCGTCGGCGACTCCAACGGCTGCGCCAGCGGCAACACCCTGGAGGAGGCGATCCTCCAGGGCTTCTGCGAGGTCGTCGAGCGCGACGCGGTCGCCCTGTGGTGGTACAACCGCACCGCCCAGCCCGAGTTCGACCTCGACTCGCTGAACGACCCGTACGTGGACACCATGCGCGCCTTCTACGCCTCGGTGGACCGCGAGCTGTGGGTGCTCGACCTCACCTCCGACCTCGGCGTGCCGGTGTTCGCCGCGATCTCCCGGCGCGTGCACGAGGTCGAGGACATCATGGTCGGCTTCGGCGCCCACCCGGACCCGCGGATCGCCGCGATCCGCGCGCTCACCGAGGTCAACCAGTTCCTCCCGTTCATCGACCGGCGGGACGAGAACGGCGACACCCTCTACCGCACCGACGACCTGGAGACCCTGGAGTGGTGCCGGACGGCCACCGTCGCGGACGAGCCCTGGCTGCTGCCGGGCCGTGACCTCGCCGCCACCACCCTGGCCGACTTCGCCCCGCTCGACGGTGACGACCTCGCCGGACACGTCCGGGACTGCGTCGACCGCGCCCGCCGGGCCGGGGTCGAGGTGATCGTGCTCGACCAGAGCCGCCCCGACCTCGACCTCGCCGTGGTCAAGGTGATCGCCCCCGGCATGCGCCACTTCTGGCGCCGCCTCGCCCCCGGCCGGCTCTACGACGTGCCGGTCCGCCAGGGCCGACTGGCCGCTCCGCAGACCGAGGAGCAGCTCAACCCGAAGAACGTCTTCTTCTAGGAACGGCCGGGTACCGACGCGATGACCACCGCCCTTGACCGGATCCACCTGCCCGCCGCCGCCCGTACGGTGCGCCGGCTGCGGCTGCGCCCCGACGGCGCGTTCGCCCCGCTCGGCCCGAGGGCCGTCCGGCTGACCGCGCCGGTCGGCGCGCTCGACCTGCCCGACCTGGCGCCCGGCGCCCGGGAGGCGGTGGCCGCGCTGGCCGCCGGGGAGCACACCGAGGAGGAGCTGGCCGCCCTGGTCGCGGCCCGGGACGGCGACACCGGGCTGCTGCGCTGGCAGCTGGCCCGCCGCCGGCTCGGCACGGCCGGGATGCTGGAGCACTCCGTGCACCTGGCCGTCGACGGCCCGGACGGCACCGCCGGCACCGAGGAGCCGCTGGCCCGGCTGCGCCCGGTCGGCCGGGGCGCCGCCGAGCCCGGCCCCACCCCGGACCCGACCGGGCAGGTGAAGCTGTCCCGCTTCGCCACCGCCGCGGTCGAGGACGGCGCCCTGCTGGTGCGCTCCCCGGGCAGCCCGCTGGCCGTCCAGCTGACCACCCGGGCGGCCGGCCTGCTGGCCGCCCTGGCCGGCTGGACCAGCCCCGCCGCGCTCGCCCAACTCCCCGGCGCCCTGCCGCTGGACGCCGTCCGGCAGACCCTGCGGCTGTTCGCCGCCGCCGGGCTGCTGGCCTACGGCGCCCCCGGCGCCGAGCCCGAGGCCGAGGAGCAGCGGTTCGCCCAGTGGACCGCCGCCGACCTGGCCTTCCACTCCCGCACCCGGCGGCCCACCAGCGTGGCCGGCTACGGCGGCACCTACCGCTTCGGCGACCGCTTCGCCCCCGAGCCCGCCTCGCCCGCGCCGTTCGCGGGCGAGAAGGTCGCCCTGCCCGTCCCCGACCTGGACGAACTCACCCGCACCGACCGGCCGTTCACCGAGGTGCTGGAGCAGCGCCGCTCGGTGCGCGACCACGACGGGCAGGCGCCGATCACCCTGGAGCAGCTCGGCGGGCTGCTCTACCGCAGCGCCCGCCGGCGCCAGACCTTCACCGGCGGGGACGGCCAGGAGCTGGCCGACCGGCCGTACCCGAGCGGCGGCGCGGTGCACGAGCTGGAGCTGTACCCGCTGGTGACCTCCTGCGCGGGCCTGGAGCCCGGGCTGTGGCACTACGCGACGGACCGGCACGAGCTGGAGCTGGTCAGCGCGCCGAGCCCGGCCACCGCCCAACTGGTCAAGAGCGCCCGCGAGTCCTGCCTGATGCAGACCGACCCGCAGGTGGTGCTGCTGGTCACCGCGCGGTTCGGCCGGGTGATGTGGAAGTACGAGACGGTCGCCTACCCGCTGGTCCTCAAGCACGTCGGCGCGCTCTACCAGACCCTCTACCTGGTCGGCACCGCGATGGACCTCGCGGTCTGCGGCCTCGGCGGCGGCGACGCGGCCGACTTCGCCGCGGCCAGCGGCCTCGACTACTTCACCGAGGGCACCGTCGGTGAGCTGGTGATCGGCAGCCGGCCGCCGACGCTGCGCCAGGACGTGGGCGTCCCACGGAGAGAAGCCAGAAGATGAAGTTCCGTTTCAAGGCGCTGCAGCGGATGCGCGAGCCGGACGAGCTCGACTCGCCGACGCTGCTCGCCGCGCCGCGGGGCTGGATCGCCCTGTTCGTCGTGATGATCACCATGGCCGCCGCGCTGCTGTGGACCTTCGCCGGGACGATCCCGATCACCGTGGACGCCCCCGGCCTGCTCACCCACCCGCACGGCACCGCGATGATCCAGAGCCCGTTCGGCGGGATGGTCCGTACCGTCCTCGCCAAGCCCTCCGACCAGGTCCGGCAGGGCCAGTCCGTGGTGCGGGTCGAGGACACCGAGGGCCACAGCCGGGAGGTCACCAGCCCGTTCGGCGGGCGGGTGGTCGGCCTGTCGGTCACCGACGGCCAGGTCGTCGCCCCCGGCTCGCCGGTCGCCTCGGTCGAGCGGGTCGACGACCCGCAGGAGCGGATGGTCGCGATGGTCTTCGTACCGGCGACCCGCACCGTCGGGCTGGAGCCCGGCGACCAGGTCGACCTCAACGTGTCCACCACCCCGGCCGGCGCCTTCGGCCTGCTGCGCGGCACCGTCAGCTCGGTCAGCCCGTACGCGCTCACCCGGGAGGCCGTCTCCGGCCTGGTCGGCGGCGACCTCGCCGCCCAGCGCTACCTCGGCAAGGACGCGCCCCGGCTGGTCGTCGTCGACCTCACGCCCGACCCGAACACCCCCAGCGGCTTCGCCTGGACCTCCCAGAGCGGCCCGCCGAACCCGCTGGGCACCCAGGTCGCCGTCACCGCCACCATCAACGTCGGCGAGCAGACCCCGTTCAACCTGATCCTCGGCCGCTGAGAGGAGGCACCGATGACCGCCACCGTCCCGGAGAGCACCCGGGCCTCCGCCCCCGTGCCGGAACCGGACCCCGAGAAGCCGAAGCGCCGCCGCGGCCGCCCCCCCCCCGCGGGCCCGCCCCCGCCCCGGGGGGGCCCCCGCCCCCCCCGCCGACCCCAGAATCGTCATCACCAACA
>NZ_JBHYGR010000218.1:6617-9918 GCF_042738155.1 Kitasatospora sp. NPDC059088
CGCCCCCCCGCCCGCCCCCCCCCCCCCCCGCGGCGCCCGGGGGCGCCCCGCCGCGCCCCCCCCCCCCCCCCCGCCGCGGCGCTGGCGGCACGCCGTCCCCACCGTCCTGCAGATGGAGTCGGTGGAGTGCGGCGCCGCCAGCCTCGCCATGATCCTCGGCTACCACGGCCGCTGGGTCCCGCTGGAGGACCTGCGCGGCGTCTGCGGGGTCTCCCGCGACGGCGCCCGCGCCTCCACCCTGCTGAACGCCGCCCGCACCTACGGGCTCACCGCCCGCGGCTACCAGACCGAGGCCGAGAAGCTCCGCGATCTCGACGGCCCGGTCATCATCTTCTGGGCCTTCCAGCACTTCATGGTCGTCGAGGGCATCCGCACCCGGTACGGCCGCACCGTCGTCGCCGTCAACGACCCGGCCAGCGGCCCCCGGCTGATGGAGTGGGACGAGTTCGACTCCGGCTTCACCGGCATCGTGCTCTCCTTCGAGAAGGGCCCCGACTTCGAGCCCGGCGGCGACAAGGGCGGCATCGGCCCCGCCCTGCTCGAACGCCGGCTCCCGACCGGGCGCGCCATGCCGCTGGTGCTGCTCGCCAGCCTGCTGCTGGTGCTGCCCGGCATCGCGATCCCCGCCTACACCCGGGTGTTCATCGACCGGGTCCTGACCGGCAGCGGGAGCGGCTACCTCCTGCCGCTGCTGGCCGCCATGACCGGCACCGCCGTCGTCGTCTTCGTGCTGACCTCCGTCCAGCGGCACTACCTGCTGCGGATCGAGATCCGGATGGGGCTGGTCAGCTCGGCCCGGTTCTTCCGCCACCTGCTGCGGCTGCCGGTCGACTTCTTCCTCCAGCGCCGCCCCGCCGAGGTCGCCAAGCGGGTGTCCGGCAACGACGTGGTCGCCGAGATCCTCTCCCGCGACCTCGCGCTCACCGTGATCAACCTCGGCCTGGTGCTGTTCTACGCGGCCGTGCTGATCCGCTACGACATCCTGCTCGGCCTCGTCGGCGTCGGCATGGCGCTGCTCAACGTGGTCGTGCTGCAGGCCGTCGCCCGGGCCCGCACCGACGCCGTGGCCGCGCTGCGCACCGACCGCGGCAACCTCACCGCGACCACCTTCACCACCCTCTCGCTGATCGAGACCGTCAAGGCCACCGGCGCCGAGCAGGACGCCTTCAGCCGCTGGGCCGGCTTCCTCGCCAAGGTCGTCACCGCCAAGCAGAAGCTCGGCATCCCCAGCGCCGTGCTCACCGTGGTGCCGCCGATGCTCGCCGCGCTCAACAGCGGGCTGATCCTGCTGGTCGGCGGCCAGCGGGTGGTGGACGGCGCGATGAGCGTCGGCATCCTGGTCTCCTTCCAGACCCTGCTGGCCGCGCTCAGCCGCCCCGTCACCCAGCTCACCAACCTGGGCGGCCGGCTCCAGGACGTCACCGCCGACATCAAGCGGCTGTACGACGTCGAGCGCTACCCGGTGGCCGCCGCCTTCGCCCGGCCCGAACCGCCCGCCGGGCCCAAGCTCGACGGCACCCTGGAGTTCGAGGACGTCCGCTTCGGCTACAGCCCGCTCTCCGAGCCGATCATCAAGGACCTCAGCCTGACCGTCGTCCCCGGCCGCCGGGTCGCCGTGGTCGGCGGCTCCGGCAGCGGCAAGTCCACCCTGGGCCGGCTGCTCACCGGCCTGTACGCCCCGTGGTCCGGCCGGATCCTGCTGGACGGGCGGCCGCGCGAGGAGATCTCCCGCACCGTGCTGGCCTCCTCGCTGGCCTACGTCGACCAGGACATCTCGCTGTTCGAGGGCACCGTCCGGGACAACCTGACGCTCTGGAACGAGGACGTCCCCGACGAGGCGGTCACCGCCGCGCTGCGCGACGCCGCCGTCTTCGACACCGTGATGACCCGCCCCGGCGGCATCCACAGCCCGGTCCTGGAGGGCGGCCGCAACTTCAGCGGCGGCCAGCGCCAACGGCTGGAACTGGCCCGGGCGCTGGCCGGCGAGCCCACCCTGCTGGTGCTCGACGAGGCGACCAGCGCGCTCGACCCGGAGACCGAGCGGGTGATCATGGACAACCTGCGCCGCCGCGGCTGCGCCTGCCTGATCATCGCCCACCGGCTCTCCACCGTCCGCGACGCCGACGAGATCATCGTGCTGCACGAGGGCTCCATCGTCGAACGCGGCACCCACGACGAGCTGTTGGCGCTCGGCGGGCACTACACGGCGCTGATCGAGTCCGCGCGCCGCGAGGAGGAGGACGAACTGTGAGTCTGTCCACCGAGGCGTTCTCGCCCGTCCTCACCGGGGCGGCCGAGTCGCGCTCCGACCGCTACCTCGTGCTGGACGACCCCGGGCAGCTGCTGCTGGTCCGCTCCGGGGCCGTCGACCTGTTCGCCGTCCACCTCGACTCCGGTGCGCCCCGGGGGCGTTGGCACTTCCTCTGCCGGATCGAGGCGGGCACCCTGGTGCCCGGCGCGGCCGCCGACGGGGCCCGCCGGGGCATCGTCGCCCGCCCGGTGCTCGGCGCCGACGCGGCCTTCCTCGCCGCCTCCCGGGTCGAGGCGCTGTCCGCCGACCGGAGCCGGGACCAGGACGGACCGCGGCTCGCCGCCGACCAGTTCCTGGCCGGCCTCGCCCGCGGCCTCACCGCGCTGGCCGGCGCGCTGCGCGACACCCTGCCGCCGCGCGAGTTCACCCCGCTCGACCCGGCCGGGCCGACCGCCCTCAAGAAGGGCCAGGCCCTGCGCTCGGTGGACGGCCTCCAGTGGGTGCGGGTCGAGCAGGGCGGCGTCGAGGCGCCCGAGGGCGCGAGCGGCGAACTCACCGAGGGCGCCGAGGTCCTGCTGACCGAACGGGACTGGCTGGTCGCCGCCGGCCCGGCCACCGTACGGGCCCGCTCCCCGCGCGAACTGCTCGACCGGGGCGGCCTCTGGGAGCGTCTGGCCGACCACTGCGGGCGACTGCTGGACACCGTCGACCGCCGGATCGAGGGCCGCCGCGGCACCGAGACGGAACAGATCGCCACCCGCCAGGAGCGCGACGCCGGCACCCTCGCCGACTCCGCGCGCGGCTTCGAGACCATCCTGCGCGACACCTCCTCCCGGCTGCGGATCGGCGACGCCACCGGCGACGAGCCCACCCTGGCCGCGGCCCGGCTGGTCGCCGCCCACGAGGGCTTCGGCGTCACCGCCCCGGGGGGGGGGGGCCGCCCCCCCCCCCCCCCCCCCCCCCACCCCCCCCCCCCCCGGCGCGCGCCCCCGGGCCCCCCCCCCCCCCCCGCGGGCCGCGCCCGGGGGGGGGGCGCACCCAGGGCCGCGT
>NZ_JBHYGR010000219.1:0-9883 GCF_042738155.1 Kitasatospora sp. NPDC059088
GTCCCCCGGGACGGGACAGTCCCGTCCCGGGGGACCGCCCGGGCCCGTGCCGAGGCCTCAGCGGAAGTAGTGGCCCTGGTCGAGGTCCGCGAGCAGCCCGGGGCCGGTGGGGTGCCAGGCGAGGAGGTCGCGGGTCAGGGCGCTGGAGGCGGGCTGGTCGACGGCGAGGATGCCGCCGAGGAAGCCGAAGTCCTCGGCCGGGGCGGCGGCCGTCGGGAGGGAGAGGTGGCGGCCGATCACCGCGGCGATGTCGCGGATCGGTACGCCCTCGTCGCCGACGGCGTGCAGCATCGAGCCCGACGGGGCCTGCTCGGCGGCCAGGCGGAACAGGCGGGCGGCGTCGCGCACGTGCACGGCCGGCCAGCGCTGGGAGCCGTCGCCGACGTAGCCGGAGACGCCCTTGGCGCGGGCGACGGTGACCAGCTGGGCGATGAAGCCGTGGTCGCCGTCGCCGTGGACGGTGCGGGGCAGTCGGACGACGGACGGGCGCACGCCGCGCTCCGCCAGGGCGAGGACGGCCGCGGCGTTCTCCTCGCGGCCCGCCCCGAGGGAGCCGTGGGCGCTGCGGTCGTGCTCGGTGGCCGTCCGCCCGGGTGCCGCCGGTGTCCCGTGGGCGACGACCAGGGGCTTGCCGGAGCCTTCGAGGGCCTCGCCGAGGGCCTCGGCCGCGCGGGCGTCGGTGCGGATCGAGGCGTCGAAGGCGGTGAAGTCGTGGACGAAGGCGAGGTGGATGACGGCGTCGGCGGTGGAGGCCCCGGCCCGTAGGGCGTCCAGATCGCCGAGGTCGCCGCGCAGGACCTCGGCCCCGGAGGTGGCGACCTTGGCGGCCGAGGCGTCGGACCGGGCGAGCCCGGTGACCCGGTGGCCGGCCTTGATGAGTTCGGGGACGACGGCGGAGCCGATCCAGCCGGACGCGCCCGTGACGAAGACGTGCATGACAGAACCTCCGAACGAGTGATGTCAGTGACTGTCGTCAGGCTAGCAGTGATGTCAGGGACTGTCATCGCGTACGATCACCGCATGGGCAGATGGGAGCCGAACGGGCGCGGACGGCTGGCGGAAGCGGCACTGGCGCTCTTCGCCGAGCAGGGGTTCGAGCGGACCACGGCGGCGGAGATCGCCGTGCGGGCCGGGCTGACCGAGCGGACCTTCTACCGGCACTTCGCCGACAAGCGCGAAGTCCTCTTCCACGGCACCGAGTTGATGCGGGAGCTGCTGGTACGGGCGGTTGCGGAGGCACCCGCCGACGCGGCCCCGATGGAGGCGGTGGGCGCGGCCCTCGAAGCCGTGGGCGCCGTCCTGCAGGAGAACCCCGAACGGGTCCGGCGGCGCGACGCCGTCGTGTCGGCCAGCCCGGAGCTACGGGAACGCGAGCTGGTCAAGCTCGACGCGATGGCGGCGGCGACCGCCGAGGCGCTGCGCGGCCGCGGCGTCCCCGCGCCGACCGCCGGCCTGGCGGCCGAGACGGGCATGGCCGTGTTCAAGGTCGCCGTCGCGCGCTGGATCGCCGAGCCGGCCGACCCGGTCGGCCCGGACGGTTCGGACCTGCCGGCGCTCATCCGCGCGTCCGTGCAGGACCTGCGGCAGGTCCTCGCGGCCGGCGCGCCTGCCTGAGGCGTGCGGGGATAGGGGCGTGCGGGGAAGGGTCGTACGGGGAAGACCGGGACCCCGTACCGCACCTCGAGGAGATTCGAGGAGAGCCGCTGCGGATCAGGCGGTGCCCGGGCGCACGGCGGTAGCGGGTCGGGGTGCGGGTTCTGTGGTCCAGGCCCGGACCAGGATTTCGGCGTGGTCCGCGAGCAGGGCGGGTGGCAGCGGGCCGCCGGTCTCCAGGATGACGGCGAGGACGGGCCCGGTGAGCTGGGCCGCGGCCAGTGGCGCGGGGGGCATGTGGGCGGCGTGCGGGCTCACGCGGGCGAGTACGGCCTGGGCTGCGGTGCCGAGGAGGTCGGCGGTGCGGACGAGGTCGCGTACGGCGCTGTCGTGCTGCGCTTCGCCCAGCAGGGCCCGGTAGGCGAGACCTGCGGGTGAGGTGGTGAGGAAGCACGTCAGCGCTTCGAGGAATGCGGTGAGGTCGTCCGTGGGGCGGGCTCGGGGTTCCGTGGCCAGTTCGTGGGCGGCGTCACTGGTGCTTGCCTCGAGCAGGATCTCGGCCTTCGTGGACCACCACCGGTAGACCGTCTGGCGCCCCACCCCGGCCCGCTCGGCGATGCCCTTCATGGTCATCGCCGCGTATCCCTGCTCGACGAGCAGGTCGTCGACGGCGTGGAGAACGGCGACCCGCGCCGCCTCACTGCGGGGGCGCCCGGGTGAAGCGTGCTCTGGGGGGGTGCTCTGCATGGGGCCAGCTTAACAAGACACCGTGCCTCGAAATGGTGCTAGCCTCTTTCGAGACACAGTGACCCGTAATTGGGTGGCGGCTACGCCGTGCCCAACGGCCCTCACGGCAGAGGAAGCCCTCATGAACACCACACGCCACCGCACCGGCCCGGCCCGGACCCTCGACCCGGCCGCACCCGCCGAGACCCGCCCCGCCGCCACGCCGGGAGACCGCACGTGAACACCCTGGCGCCCGGGATCCGCGACGGAATGACCCCACGGCAGGTGACGTTCGCCTTCCGCGGCCTCCTCGCGGTGCGGCTGCTCGGCGCACTCGCCAACGGCATCATGCTGCCGTTCATCGTCCTGTGGGCCCACCGCGTCGGCGGACTCGGCGGAGCAGCGGCCGGAGCCCTCTTCCTCGTCCAGGCCGCCGGCGAGTTCACCGGAGGCCTGGCCGGGGGCGTCCTGGCCGACCGGATCGGGCACCGCCGCATGATGCTGCTCTCCACGACGGGAATGGCCCTGGGCTACGGCGGCCTCTTCCTGGTCCACCACGCCGTCCTCGCCCTCGTGCTGTTCCTGGCGGCAGGGCTCTTCGAGTCGGCGTTCCACCCCACGATCGCCGCCCTCATCGGTGACCTCCACGCGGATGAGGACCTTCACCAGGCCTACGGACTGACCCGCGTGGTGGCCAGCATCGGCGGTGTGGTCGGACCGGTCCTGGGCGCGGTCGCCGTCGCCTTCTCGCTGTCGAGCGTGTTCGCCGTAGCGGGCGTACTGCTCGTCGCCGCCGCGATCGCCGTGTTCATCACCGTCCCCGCCGACCGCGTCACAGGTCCCGAGACCGCACAAGAGGCAACCGGCGGCGAGGCCGAGAACGTGCACAGCCCGTTCACCCACATCCTGCGCGACCGCAGACTGGCCCTGCTGATCCTCGGCGGCAGCCTGCTGACCGTCACCTTCACCTGGTGGGAAGCGGACGGCCTGGTCCTCCTGAACCGCGTGGGCTCCATAAGCCCCACGGCCTACGCCATCCTGTTCGCCGTCGACGCCCTCGCGATCATCCTGTTCCAGATGCGCGTCAGCCGCTGGGCCCGCCGCCGCGACACCGCCCGGCTCCTCTTCCTGGGCGCCGCCCTCCAAGGAGCCGGCCTCGCCGGGTTCGCCGCCGCCGGCCTCGGCTACCCCGCCCTCGTCGCCGCGGCCCTCGTCACCTCCTTCGGCATGATGATCTACGGCCCCACCACCTCGGCGTTCGTCAGCCGCCACGCCCCGGCGGGCAGCAGCGCCACCTACCAGGCCGCCCTGTCCACCTCGCAGGACATCGGCTCGGCGATCGGCCCGATGTCCGGGCTGGCCCTCGGCCGCATCGGACCGCCCGCCCTGGTCTGGCTCGCCGCACTCCCCCTGGGCCTGCTGGCCGCTCTCGCGACCGCCCGCGCCACCCGGGTCCCACAACAGCGGGGCGCCGGGACCGTGCCGGCGCAGAGGACGGAGCCGTAGCAGCCTCACGGTGCCCATCCGTCGGCGAGGAGGCGGAGGCCGTCGAGCGCGCCCGGCGCGCCGTCGGGGTGGGGCGGGCCGAGCCGTGCCGACCCGTGTGGGGCCCGGTCCGGCCGTCAGGGCCGGGCCGGGTCGTTGGGGTGGGACTCCAGGGCGGTCACCGTGAGGGTCATCCACGGCCGCAGCGGGAGGCTGCCCAGCACCTCCTCGCGCAGCTCGTCCTCGTCGGCGGCCCGCCAGACGCCGATGCTGCGCAGCTCGCCGACCGGGCGCCACAGCCGCGCCAGGCGCCCGGCGGCGGCCAGCTCGCGGGCGCGGACGGCCTCGGCGGCGCGCCGGCGGTCGACCTCCGCCGCGGGCGTGCCCTCGGGCACGGTGGTGGTGATCTCGACCAGGAACTCGCGCAGGGGCGCGGCGGCCTCCCGGGGCAGGAGGGAGACCTGGTAGTGGGCGATCGCCCAGCCGTCGGCGGTCCGTTGCAGCAGGACGCCGAGGAAGACGCTCAGCGTCGGGCGGTCGGTGAACGAGAAGTCCACGGCCAGGTATCCGCGGACGAGGTCCCGGGCCGGGCGGTCGATCGTCAGGATCTCGTACTCGGCGGTCATGCCGGCGGGTTGGGCGGCGTAGTAGGCGGCCACCCCGGGCCGCCCGACGCTGTAGGGGTGCAGGCCCTGGAAGACCGCGTCCTCGGTGAAGAGGGCGGCGACGCGTTCGGGCTCGTGCCGGTCGACCGCGTCCTTCCAGCGGTCGAGCACCTCGCGCAGGACGGTCTCGTCGGCCGGGTCCTCGTCCATGGTCCGGGTCTCCTCTCGGGAGCGGCGGTGCCGCTGCGGTGGCCGGCGCTCGCGCCGCCGCCCAGGTGCAGGATCCCCCGGACCGGGCGCCGGCCGCTCGTCGGCGGCCCGTCGACCCCCTCTAGGCCTTGACCGGTGCGGCCGACCTGGCGGCCTGCTCGACCTTCGCGACGTAGGCCGCACGGGCTTCCTCGTCGGCCTGCTGCTCGTGTTCGGGGCGCATCCCGGTCCGGCCGTCGAGGCTCTCGCGCAGGATGTCGGCGTGCCCGGCGTGCCGGTTGGACTCGCCGAGGACATGGACCATGACGGCGAACAGGTTCGTGTCGGCATGAGGCCCAGGCCACCACGGCACGTGGCCTGGGGCGTCGAGGGGGAGCCCGTTGATCGTCGCGTCCGCGTGTTCCCAGGTGCGCCGGTAGAACCCGATGACCTGATCGCGGGTCTCGTCCTCGGTCGCCCACAGATCGCCGCCGTCGGAGTCCTGCCACCGGGGCAGCGGCTCCGGGGACGGGCGGTCGAAGACCTCGCCGAAGTACCTGGCCTCGACGGTGGCCACGTGTTTGACCAGGCCGAGGAGGTTGGTCCCGGTCGCCGTCAACGGTCGGCGGGCGTCGTACTCGGACAATCCGTCGAGCTTCCAGAGCAGTGCCTCGCGGTCCCGCCGCAGTCTCGCGTGCAGGTTGTCCTTCGCGAAATCATCGATCATGCGCCATGAGCCTGCCATGGGCTGCTCGTGCTCTCAAGATCCCGTACGTGGTCCAACGACCCGCTTTGGCGGCGGACGGCGGGTGCCAGTGGACTTCATGGACAGGTGTCCAGATAAGATGGACACCTGTCCATGAACTCGGGAGCTGACGATGCGTACGACGGCGGAACTGCTGGTCGGCCTGGTGGCCGTGCTGCACGGGTACATCCTGGTGCTGGAGATGTTCCTGTGGGAGCGGCGGCCCGGCCGAGAGCTGTCCGGGTTCGACCCGGAGCTCGCCCGGGCGACGGCGCCGCTGGCTGCCAACCAGGGCCTCTACAACGGCTTCCTGGCCGCCGGGCTGGTCTGGGGGCTGCTCGCCGGCGGTACCACGGGCCACCAGGTGCAGGTGTTCTTCCTGTCCTGCGTGGTGGTGGCCGGGCTGTACGGCGGCGCCACCGCGAACCGGCGGATCCTGCTCGCCCAGGCCCTGCCCGGAGCGGTCGCCCTCGGCGCCGTCCTGGTGGCCGGATGAGCGCCGCCCCGGACCCGTGGGACGCCCTGAACCCCAGGGGGGCCGTGGACCCGAGGGGCGCCGTGGACCCCAGGGCCGAGCGGACCCGGGCCGCCCTGCGGCGGGCGCTGCTGGCGGAGTGCGCCGAGCGGCCGCTCGCGGAGGTCAGCGTCGCCGCCCTGGTGCGCCGGGCCGGGGTGGGGCGGGCCACCTTCTACGTGCACTACGCCGATCTGGAGGCGCTGGCGGTGGACGCCTGCGCCGACCTGGTCCGGGTGGCGGTGGACGCGCTGCACGCCTGGCGCGGCGTGCCCGACCCGGACGTCCCGCCGCCCGCCCTCACCGGGTTCTTCACCGAGCTGGTGCCGCACGCCGGGCTCCACCGCGCCCTACTGGCGCCGGGCGGCGGCGGGCCGCTCGGCCTGGTGCTCAACCGCGAGCTGCGTGAACGCAGCCGCACCGAGCGGGCGTTGGCCGGAGCGCCGGAACCGGACCTGGTGGCGGCCGCGGTCGCCGGCACGTTCACCGGGGTGCTCGCCGACTGGCTGCACGGCCGGATCGCGGCGGAGCCGGAGCGGGTCGCCGAGCGGGTCTGGCGCCTGCTGATCTCCCTGCACCGCACGCCGGGGCTCTGACCGGCACGACGGCGGGGCGTCAGGCCACCGGGACGGGTACGGGTGCCCGTCCGGTCTCGGCGATCAGGGCGCGGAGGGCGGCGGCGACCGGGGCGGGGCGTTCCTGCATGGCGACGTGGCCGGTGTCGGGGAGGGTGAGCAGGCGGGCGTCGCGGAAGGCGGCGTAGGCGCGCGGGGCGAGCCGGAACGGGACGAGGCGGTCCTCCCGGCCGTAGACCAGCAGCGTGGGGGCGGTGATCCGGCCCGCCTGGCGCCAGGGGGAGGCGGCGCCCCGGTGCAGGGAGGTGCGGACCACGGCGCGCATGCCCGCGGGCAGCATCCCTCCCGCGTACGGGAGTTCGCTGCGGCGCAGCCGTTCGCGGGCCTCCGCCGCGCGCACCTCGGGGCGGACCCGGGCGGGGTCCGCGTAGATCAGCCGGTAGAGGTCGTCCAGTTGGCGGTCCGGGCTCCGCTCGGCGAGCAGCCGGGCGTACAGGCGCGGGGCGCCGGGGAGGGCGAGCAGCGCCGCGCGCAAGGCCTGGGGGGAGGGGAGGGCGGGCAGCACGGGGGCGAGCAGGGTCAGGGAGGCGACCAACTCGGGCCGATGGGCGGCGATGTGCATGGCCGTCAGGCCGCCGAGGGAGTTGCCGACCAGATGGACCCGGCGGTGCCCGGCGCGGTCCAGGTGGGCGGCGACGGCCGCGGACTGGCCCTCGACCGTGACGAGGCCGCCGGGCGGGGGCGCCGACCGGCCGTAGCCGGGGAGGTCCAGGGCCAGGCAGTGCACCGCGCCGCGCAACTGGCCGATCAGGGCCGCCCAGTTGTCGGTCCAGCCGCCCAGGCCGTGCAGGAAGACGGCGGTGTCGGCGGCGGGTGCGGTGCCGGGGGTGTAGGCGGCGGCGAGCGGCTGGTGCACGGGGGCTGGTTCCTTCGGGAGCGGAGCTGCGGTGGAGTGGCGGTGGCGTCGCGCGGCTCACCGCCGCAACGCTCCGGTGGTCTCCGCGATGGCGAGGCGGTAGTGCCCGATCAGCCGGTCGCCGATCGACGCCCAGTCGCGCTCGGCCACGGCGGCGCGGCCCGCCCGGCCGAGTTCGGCCCGCAGGCCGGCGTCCCGGGCGAGCCGGTCGACGGCCGTCCGAAACTCCTCGCCCGCGCCGGGCGGCACCAGGAAGCCGGTGCGCCCGGGGCGGACCAGGTCCAGCGGCCCGCCGGCCGCCGGGGCGACCACCGGCAGGCCGCTGGCCATCGCCTCCTGGACGGTCTGGCCGAAGGTCTCGTACGGTCCGGTGTGCGCGAAGACGTCGAACGAGGCGTACAGCCGGGCGAGTTCGTGCCCGGTGCGGCGGCCCAGGAACTCCGCGTCCGGCAGTGCGGCCTCCAGCGGTGCGCGGCACGGGCCGTCGCCGACCACCACCAGCCGCACGCCCGGCAGCCGGGAGGCCTGCACCAGCCGGTCGACCTGCTTCTCGGCCGCCAGCCGTCCGACGTAGCCGACCAGCACCTCGCCGCGCGGGGCGAGCCGGCGGCGCAGCGCCTCGTCGCGGTGGCGCGGGTGGAAGCGCTCCCGGTCGACCCCGCGCGGCCACAGGTGGAGCCGGGGGACGCCGTGGGCGGCCAGCGCGTCCAGCGAGGCACGGGAGGGCGCCAGCGTCCGGGCGGCCGCGCCGTGGACCCGCCGCAGGATCCGCCAGGCCGTCCGGGCACCGGCCTCGCCCGCGAACGGGAGGTAGGTCCGGGCGTAGGCCGCCATGTCCGTCTGGAACACCGCCACGGCCGGGACGCCGGCCCGCCGGGCGGCCGCGGCGCCGGCCGCGCCGAGGGCGAACGGCCCGGCCAGGTGGACGACCTGGGGGCGGTGCCGCTCGATCGCGGCCGCCAACTGCCCGCCGGGCAGGGCGATCCGCACCTCCGGGTAGCCGGGCAGCGGAACGGACGGGACCCTGAGCACCTGGTAGCCGTCCACCCGCTCGGGGCCGCGCCGGGTGCGGGTCGCCGGGGTGACCACCAGGACGCGGTGGCCGCGGGCGCTCAGGTGCTCGGCGGTCCGCAGCACGCTGTGGGCGACGCCGTTGAGCTGCGGCGGGAAGGACTCGGTGACGATCAGGACCCGCAGCGGTCCGCCGTCCGGCCCGGGGGTGGGGGGTGCGGCGGTGCCGAGCGTCACCGGCCCCGACAGGAGGCGGCTCACCGGGCGGCCCCGCTCTCGATGCGGGCGGCCCCGGTCTCGACCCGGGCACGACCGTCCTCGGCCCTGGCCCCGGGTACGGCCGCGCTCGGCGGCGCGTCGACGCAGCGGCCCACCGCCCGGAGGTCCCGCAGGATCTCCCGGAACGAGTCGACCAGCCCCGCCTCGGCGTACGGCAGGCCGACCTCCGCGCAGTAGGCGCGCACGATCCGCGAGGCCGGGCGCAGCGCCGGGACGGGCATGGCCGGGAAGAGGTGGTGCTCGATCTGGTAGCCGAGGCCGCCGAACAGGAAGTGGGTGAACCGTCCGGCGCGCAGGTTGCGGGAGGGCAGCACCTGGCGCCGGAGGTAGTCGGCGGGCTGCTCGTCCGGTCCGGTCATCGGCATGCCCTTGTGGTTGGGCGCGAAGATGCAGCCCAGGTAGACGCCGAGCACGGCGCCGCACAGCACGGCGAAGGCGAGCGCCTGGAGCGGGGTGAGGACGGCCAGCAGCAGGCCCGCCGCGAGGGCGTAGTGCAGGGCGGCGAGGGTCCGTTCCAGCACCGGGTGGCGCAGCCGGCCCCGGGTCAGGGTCACGGCGGTGGCGACGACCAGGCCGAGGGCTTGGAGCGAGAGCAGCGGGAAGAACAGCTCCGCCTGGTACTTGGCGACCGTCCTCCTCAACCCCTCGGTACGGGAAGCCTGTTCGGCGGTGCGGACGAAGAGCATGGCGTTGGCGGCCGGATCGCGCCCTTCCCGGTTCGGGTGGGCGTGGTGGCGGTTGTGGTCGCTGACCCACCAGCCGTAGCTCATCCCGACCACCAGGTTGCCGAGCAGGATGCCCGCGAGGTCGGTGCTCCGGCGCCCGGAGAACACCGCGTGGTGCGCGACGTCGTGGCCGAGCAGCGCCAACTGGCCCAGCACGAGGGCGAGTACGGGCGCCAGCGCGAGCTGCCACCAGCTCGCGCCGACGACGGCGAAACCGGCCAGCAGCAGGACGAGGGCGCCCAGCAGGGCGGCGGCCCGGCAGCCGTAGTACAGCGGGCGCTTGCGGAGCAGCCCGGCCTCGCCGACGCGTCGGCGTAGCTCGGCGAAGTCCCCGTGCCGGGTGGTTCCGGCGGTCGGGGTGTCCTGAAGGGTCATGCCACCATCCCGGTCTCGGGTCGCTCCGGCCGGTCGTGGCCGCAAAGCCACCCGGGCCCCGGGGGGCGCCGCGCGGGGCCGCGGGGGGGGCGGGGCGCCCGCCAACACCCCCCCCCCGCCGGGGGGGGGGGCGGGCGGGGGTGAG
>NZ_JBHYGR010000220.1:0-9556 GCF_042738155.1 Kitasatospora sp. NPDC059088
GGAGGAGGGAGCCCAATGCAGCGCATTGGCGACCGACGACAACGCGGCGAGGCGCGTGCCCCGGCGTCGGCCCGCAGACGGGAGTTCGAAGACGGGCCCTAACCCTGGTCGCCCACGCCGCCCGTCCCGTACTCCGGGTGCCGGACCAGCCACGCCCCCTCGCCGCCCGTCGCGGCCTCGGTGGCGCCCGAGAAGCCGTAGTGGATCGGCCCGCCGTCGGCGGCGCCCAGCCAGCGGGCGTCCGCGAGCTGCACGGAGAGGGCGGAGGGGCCGGCCGGGGCGGGCTGCTCCAGCACCAGCTCGTGCGCGCCCTCGCCGGGGCGGAAGGTCACCGCGGTCTCGGTGCCGGGCCGGTGGCGGAAGGCGCCGCGGGCGTCCGCCCAGTAGGCGGCCACCGTCACGGAGAGTGTGCCGTCCGGGCGGCCGGTGCCCGGCCGGACGTACTCCTCCTCGGGCACCCAGCGCGCGTGGTGCCGGAGTTCCTCGCCGGCCCGGCGCTCGTCCCAGCGCACCCAGTAGCCCGCGATCCGTTTGACGGTCATGGCCTCGCGGACGACCCGGACGGCGGTCCGTGCCGGGCCGACCGGGGCGCTGGCGGCGAGGGAGACCACCGTCACCTGTTCGTAGGTCACCTCGCCGTCGTCGGCGTACTGCTCCATCACCGGTGAACCACCTTGCCGGGTCGTCGGATCGGTCGCGCCGTCGGCCCGTTCGTCCGGGTCGCGGCCGCGTGGGACGAGCCTAGGGCGGCGGCGGGGCGCTCCGGGGCGATGCCGCCGTTCCGGCCCCGGGCACCCGGTCGTCCGGCTACCCTGCCCGGCGCGGCCCCGCCCAGCCTCCTCCCGGCTGCGGATGTCAGTGCCCGGGGGCAGACTCGCAGGTGGCCGGGGTCCGCCCCGGGCAGCCCGGTCACTCTCCGTCGAAGGGCCCCACCTCATGCTCACCACCGACTTCCCCCTCGGCTCGCCCTGCTGGATCGACCTGGGCAGCCCGGACATCCCGGCCACCGCGGCGTTCTACGGCAGGGTCTTCGGCTGGACCTTCCAGGAGGTCCCGGAGACGGGCGGCTACGGCTTCCTCCAGCTGGACGGCAGGACGGTCGGCGCCCTCGGCCACCTCGACGGCGGCGCGCGGTCCGCCTGGACGACGTACTTCCGCACCGCCGACGTGGACGCGACCGTCAAGGCGGCCGAGCAGTCCGGTGCCACGGTCCGGGTCCCGCCGATGGACGTCATGCAGGAGGGGCGGTTCGCGGCGCTGACCGATCCGCAGGGCGCCGAGTTCGCGGTCTGGCAGTCCGGGAACACGGTCGGGCTGGACGCCGTGTCCGAGGACAACACGCTGGTCTGGTCGGAGCTGCACACCCGGGACCAGGACGGCGGATTCTCCTTCTACCACGGGCTGTTCGGCTGGCGGGTGGAGAACTTCGAGCCGTCCCCGGGGATGAACTACCGGGTGATCTCCACCGCCGAGGGCGACCAGCAGCAGACGAGCTTCGGCGGCATCGCCCCGACCATGCAGCCGGAGCAGCCCTCCGCCTGGACGCCGTACTTCGCCGCCAACGACGTGGACGCGCTGGTCACCAAGGCGACGGCGGCGGGCGGCTCGGTGCTGATGCCGGCCTCGGACGTGGAGAACGTCGGCCGGATCGCCTGGCTGGCGGACCCGAACGGTGCCCCGTTCGCGCTGATCAAGGGCGAGCCCCGCGAGTCGTGACCACGCGAGTCGCGACCACGCGTGAGGGCCCGCTGCTCAGCAGGAGCAGCGGGCCCTCACGCACGACGGATCACGTCACCGGACGGGGTGCCCGGCCTCCCGCAGCGCGTTCTTGACCTCGCCGATCCGCAGGTCCCCGAAGTGGAAGACGCTGGCCGCGAGGACGGCGTCCGCGCCGGCCTCGACGGCCGGGGCGAAGTCGGCGAGCCTGCCGGCGCCGCCGGAGGCGATGACCGGCACGGAGACGGCCTTGCGCACGGCGCGGATCATCTCCAGGTCGTAGCCGTCCTTGGTGCCGTCGGCGTCCATCGAGTTGAGCAGGATCTCGCCCGCGCCCAGCTCGGCCGCCCGGCCGGCCCATTCGACGGCGTCCAGGCCGGTGCCCCGGCGCCCGCCGTGGGTGGTGACCTCGTAGCCCGAGGCGGTCTCCACGCCCTCGCCGCAGCGCCGGGCGTCGACCGACAGCACCAGCACCTGCCGCCCGAAGCGCCGGGCGATCTCGCGGACCAGTTCGGGCCGGGCGATGGCCGCGGTGTTGACCCCGACCTTGTCGGCGCCGGCCCGCAGCAGCTGGTTCACGTCCTCGACGGCCCGGATGCCGCCGCCGACGGTGAGCGGGATGAACACCTGCTCGGCGGTGCGGCGCACCACGTCGTAGGTGGTCTCGCGGTCGCCGGAGGAGGCGGTGATGTCGAGGAAGGTCAGCTCGTCGGCGCCTTCGGCGTCGTAGAGCTTGGCCATCTCGACCGGGTCGCCGGCGTCGCGCAGGTTCTGGAAGTTGACTCCCTTGACCACCCGCCCGGCGTCCACGTCCAGGCAGGGGATGACACGTACGGCGAGGGTCACGGCTGCTTGCCTTCCAGGGCTTCCAGGGTCATTGCCAGCCCGGTGCGGTACGCGTCGAGTTCGACCTCGACCATCATCCGGGAGTCGATCAGCCCGTCGACCACCACCATGGTGGCCACCGGGCGTGCGGCGTCGAAGAGTCGGCGGTGGGCGCGGCCCACCTCCTCGGCGTCGCGGGCGTGGGTGATGTACATCCGGGTGCGGATGACGTCGTCCGCGGTCAGACCGTACGCGGCCAGGGCGGAGAGCCCGACGCCGAACGCGGCGAGGGTCTGCCGGTACGGGTCGCCCTCGTGCTCGATCCGGCCGTTCACCCAGGCGGTGGTGCCGGCCACGTGCACGTGGTCGCCCGCGGCGACCGCCCGGGAGTAGCCGAACTCCTCCTCCCAGGGGGAGAATCCCGTGACCCGACCGCGTACGATCCGACCTTCCGTCATCCGGAAACCGCCTCCAGGGCCTCTTCGAGGGTGAACTTCTGCTCGTAGAGTGCCTTGCCCACGATGGCGCCCTCGACACCCAGGTCGACGAGACCGGCGATGGCGCGCAGGTCGTCGAGGGAGGAGACGCCGCCGGAGGCGACGACGGGGCGGTCGGTGGCGCCGCAGACGTCGCGCAGCAGCTGGAGGTTGGGGCCGGTGAGGGTGCCGTCGCGGTTGACGTCGGTGACGACGTAGCGGGTGCAGCCCTCGGCGTTCAGCCGCTCCAGGACGTCGAAGAGCTGGCCGCCGTCGCGGGTCCAGCCGCGGCCGCGCAGGGTGGTGCCGACCACGTCCAGGCCGACGGCGATCTTGTCGCCGTGCTCGGCGATGGCCTTGGCGACCCACTCGGGGGCCTCCAGGGCGGCGGTGCCGAGGTTGACCCGGGTGCAGCCGGTGGCGAGGGCGCGGGCGAGCGACTCGTCGTCGCGGATGCCGCCGGACAGCTCGACCTTGATGTCCAGCTGTCCGGTGACCTCGCGCAGCAGCTCGTAGTTGGTGCCGGTGCCGAAGGCGGCGTCCAGGTCGACCAGGTGGAGCCACTCGGCGCCGGCGTTCTGCCAGGCGAGGGCGGCGGCCAGCGGCTCGCCGAAGGAGGTCTCGGTGCCGGAGGCGCCCTTGACCAGGCGGACGGCCTGGCCGTCGCGGACGTCGACGGCGGGCAGCAGCTCAAGGCTCATCAGTAGCAACTCTCAGACGTTCAGAGGGTGTTGACCCAGTTGGTCAGCAGGGCGGCGCCGGCGTCGCCGGACTTCTCGGGGTGGAACTGGGTGGCCCAGAGCGGGCCGTTCTCGATCGCGGCGACGAACGGCTGCCCGTGCGTGGCCCAGGTGACCAGCGGCGGGTTGATCCGCGCGCTGTGGGTCTCCAGCTCCCAGTGCCGCACGCCGTAGGAGTGCACGAAGTAGAAGCGGGTCTCCGGGTCGAGGCCGGCGAACATCCGGCTGCCCTCGGGCACGTCCACGGTGTTCCAGCCCATGTGCGGGACGACCGGGGCGTCCAGCGGCTCGACGGTGCCGGGCCACTCGTCGCAGCCGGGCGTCTCCACGCCGTGCTCGACGCCCTTCTCGAAGAGGATCTGCATGCCCACGCAGATGCCCATGACCGGGCGGCCCCCGGCGAGCCGGCGGCCGATGATCCAGTCGCCGCGGACGGACTTGAGGCCGCGCATGCAGGCCTCGAAGGCGCCCACACCGGGGACGAGCAGGCCGTCCGCGGCCATCGCGGTGTCGTAGTCGGAGCTGACCGTGACGTTCGCCCCGGTCCGCTCCAGAGCGCGCTGCGCGGAGCGGAGGTTGCCGGAGCCGTAGTCGAGGACGACGACGTTCTTGCCCATGTTCAGGTGTCCAGTCTCTCTGCTACGGGTGTTACAGGCGCATGAGGCCGGAGCCCAGGCACATCACGGCCCCGATGGCCAACACCAGGATGACGCCCTTCGGCAGCTTCTGCTTCCAGAAGGAGATCACCCCGCCCGCCAGGAAGAGGCCGACGAAGAGGAGGATCGTCGCGGTCTTGTTCACAGCGCACCCTTGGTCGAGGGGAGGATGCCGGCCGCGCGCTGGTCCCGCTCGGCGGCGTAGCGCAGCGCCCGGGCCAGGGCCTTGAACTGGCACTCCACGATGTGGTGCGCGTTGCGCCCGTACGGGACGTGCACGTGCAGCGCGATCTGCGCCTGGGCCACGAAGGACTCCAGGATGTGCCGGGTCATCGTGGTGTCGTAGGCGCCGATCATCGGCGCCATGCCCGCGGGCTCGGTGTGCACCAGGTAGGGCCGGCCGGAGAGGTCGACGGTGACCTGGGCGAGCGACTCGTCCAGCGGCACGGTGCAGTTGCCGAAGCGGTAGATGCCGACCTTGTCGCCGAGCGCCTGCTTGAAGGCGGCGCCGAGCGCGAGGGCGGTGTCCTCGATGGTGTGGTGGGTGTCGATGTGCAGGTCGCCGTCGGTCTTGACGGTGAGGTCGAACAGACCGTGGCGGCCGAGCTGGTCGAGCATGTGGTCGTAGAAGCCGACGCCGGTGGAGATGTCGGTCTTGCCGGTTCCGTCGAGGTCTATCTCGACCAGGACGGAGGTCTCCTTGGTGGTGCGCTCGACGCGTCCGATGCGGGACATGAGGGGTTACAGCTCCTTGATCACTCTACGGACGGCGTCCAGGAAGGCGTCGTTCTCGGCGGGCGTGCCGGCGGTGACGCGCAGCCACCCGGGGACCCCGTTGTCACGGACCAGGACACCCTGGTCGAGGATGGCCCGCCACACGGCGTGGGTGTCGGCGAAGCGGCCGAACTGGACGAAGTTGGCGTCCGAGTCGGTCACCTCCAGACCCGTCGCGCGCAGCGCGTCCACCAGCCGGTCGCGCTCCTCCTTGAGCCGGCCGACGTACCCCAGCAGGGTGTCGGTGTGCTCCAGGCAGGCCAGCGCGGTGGCCTGGGTGACGGCCGACAGGTGGTACGGCAGCCGGACCAGCTGGACGGCGTCCACCACGGCCGGGTCGGCGGCCAGGTAGCCGAGGCGCAGCCCGGCGGCGCCGAAGGCCTTGGACATGGTGCGGCTGACCACCAGGTTGGGACGGCCCTCGATCAGCGGCAGCAGCGAGGCGCGGTGCGAGAACTCGACGTACGCCTCGTCCACGACCACCAGGCTGGGCCGGGCGGCCTGCGCGGCCTCGTACAGCCGCAGGACGGTCTCCGCCGCGACGGCCGTGCCGGTCGGGTTGTTCGGCGAGCAGATGAACACCACGTTCGGCCGGTGCTCGGCGATCGCCGCGAGGGCGGCGTCCACGTCGATGGTGAAGTCGTCGTTGCGGGGGCCGGAGATCCAGGCGGTGCCGGTGCCCCGGGAGATCAGCGCGTGCATCGAGTAGGAGGGCTCGAAGCCGAGCGCGGTGCGGCCGGGGCCGCCGAAGGTCTGCAGCAGCTGCTGGAGGACCTCGTTGGAGCCGTTGGCGGCCCACACCTGCGCGCGGGCGACCGGGAGGCCGGTGCTGCGGGTGAGGTACGCGGCGAGGCCCTCGCGCAGCTCGACCGCGTCCCGGTCGGGGTAGCGGTTGAGGTGGCGGGCGGCCTCGGCGACGCGCTCGGCGATCCGGGCCACCAGCTCCTCGGGCAGCGGGTACGGGTTCTCGTTGGTGTTCAGCTGGACGGGGACGTCCAACTGCGGTGCGCCGTACGGGGACTGGCCGCGCAGCTCGTCCCGGATGGGCAGGTCGTCGATGTTCGTCACGCGCCGGGAACCGTCCAATCGAACCGAGCCTTGACGGCGTCACCGTGACCGGGCAGGTCCTCGGCGTTCGCCAGGTTGACCACGTGCGCGGCGACGTCCGCCAGCGCCTGCCGGTCGTACTCGACGACCTGGACGCCGCGCAGGAAGGTCTGCACCGACAGCCCGGAGGAGTGGCAGGCGCAGCCGCCGGTCGGCAGCACGTGGTTGGACCCGGCCGCGTAGTCGCCCAGCGAGACCGGGGTCCAGCGGCCGATGAAGATCGCGCCGGCGTTGACGACCTTCGCCGCCACCGCGTGCGGGTCGCGGGTCTGGATCTCCAGGTGCTCGGCCGCGTAGGCGTTGACCACGACGAGGCCCTGCTCCAGGTCGTCGACCAGGATGATGCCGGACTGGCGGCCGCCGAGCGCCTCGGCGACCCGCTCGCTGTGCTTGGTCCGGCCGACCTGGGCGACCAGCTCGACCTCGACCGCGTCGGCCAGCTCCGGGGAGTCGGTGACCAGCACCGAGCCGGAGGTGGGGCCGTGCTCGGCCTGGCTGATCAGGTCCGCGGCGACGTCACTGGGCAGCGCGCTGTCGTCCGCGAGGACGGCGATCTCGGTCGGGCCGGCCTCGGAGTCGATGCCGATCCGGCCGGCGAAGAAGCGCTTGGCGGCGGCGACGTAGATGTTGCCCGGGCCGGTGACCATGTTCACCGGCGCGCACTCCTCGGTGCCCAGGGCAAACATCGCGACCGCCTGGGCGCCGCCGACGGAGTAGACCTCGTCCACACCGAGCAGCGCGCAGGCCGCCAGGATGGTCGGGTGGACGCGGCCCCCGAACTCCTTCTGCGGCGGAGAGGTCACCGCGATGCCCCGGACGCCCGCCTCCTGGGCCGGCACCACGTTCATCACCACGGAGGACGGGTAGACCGCCAGCCCGCCCGGCACGTACAGGCCGACCCGCTCGACCGGCACCCAGCGCTGGGTGACCGTGCCGCCCGGCACCACCTGGGTGGTGTGCCCGGTGCGGCGCTGGTCGGCGTGCACGGCCCGGGCGCGGCGGATCGACTCCTCCAGCGCGGCCCGCACCTTCGGGTCCAGCGTCTCCAAGGCCTCGGCCAGCTGCTCGGCGGGCACCCGGGTGGACTCCAGCCGGACGCCGTCGAAACGCTCGGTGATCTCGATCAGCGCCGCGACCCCGCGATGGCGTACGTCCTCGGCGATCGGCCGCACCTTCTCCAGGGCGGCCGCCACGTCGAACTCGGCACGGGGCAGCAGGGCACGCGGGTCGTCCAGCGAGCCGCGGAGGTCGATTCGAGAGATCACGCCACCCAGTGTAAGGAGTGGCCGGAACGGGTGGTCCCACATTTCAGTCCGTGATACGAAAGGCGAGACGACCGGGGGGACGGGGGAAACCATGGCGGAGAGCGCCCCGGAGGGCTGGACCGACACCGAACGGGAACTCTGGGAGGCCTTCCGCGAGGGCGAGGTCTTCGAGCGCAGATGTGGCCGGGACGACATCGACGACCCCTTCGGGGACAGCCCCTGGGGGCCGGAGCGGACGGTCGGCGCCGACGTACTCGCGCACCTGCTGCTGGCCGGGCCGCAACCCACCGCCGGGCGGGTCGCCTCGCTGCGGATGAGCGGGGTGAAGGTCACCGGCTCGCTCAACCTGGCCGGCGGCCACCTGGAACGGTACGTCGAACTGCGCGGCTGCCGCTTCGACCACAAGATCCTCATCTCGGAGGCCTCCGCCACCACCCTGCGGATGGTCGAGTGCGCGATCCCCAGGATCGAGGCCTCCCGGCTGTCCACCACCGGCGACCTCCACCTGGCCCGCTGCCGGATACCCGAGGGCATCCGGCTCACCGACGCCAAGATCGGCACCGACCTGCTGCTCAACCAGGCCGTCATCGGCGGCGACCGCTACGGCCGCGCGATCTCGGCCGACGGGATGACCGTCCACCAGGACCTCGAAGCCGAACGCCTGGAGACCCACGGCGAGTTGAGCGTCCGCACGGCCCGGATCGGCGGCCGCCTCTCGCTCCGCGGCGCCCAGCTGCACGCCGACCCGCAGAACCGCGTCTGCCTCAACGCCGTCCGGCTCAACGTCGGCCACACCCTCTACCTGACCAGCTCCGCCGACGGCGGCTGGTTCGGCTCCCGCAGCTACTACGGCTCCGGCTACGGCCAGAGCCCGGCGCCCGGCGCCCCCAGCACCCCGTTCCGCGCCTACGGCCAGGTGCGGCTCTCGGACGCCCGCTTCGACGCGGCCTGCCTGATCTCCGGCGAATTCCACCTGGAGGGTGACGACGAGCTGTCGCTGCGCCGCATCCACACCCCCGAACTGCGCTTCACCTGCGCCTTCCGGCCCACCGGCACGGTCTCGCTCTCCCGCGCCCGGGTCGGCAACCTGGTCGACCGCCCGGACTCCTGGCCGCTCGGCAAGCACCTGGGCCTGACCGGCTTCGTCTACGAGAACCTCCGCCCCGCCGCGGCGTTCACCGTCCAACAGCGGATCGCCTGGCTGGAGGGCTCCGCGGTGGACTTCCAGCCGGAGTCCTACGAGCAGCTCGCCGCCGCCCTGCGCCGCGACGGCGCCGACGACGACGCCCGCGAGGTGCTGTACGCCAAGCAGCGCCGCCGCCGGGAGACCCTGCCGCTGCCCGCCCGGGGCTGGGGCCTGGTCCAGGACGTCACCGTCGGTTACGGCTACCGCCCCGGCCGCGCCGGCCTGTGGCTGCTCCTCGCCTGGGCCCTCGGCAGCGTCTGGTTCGCCACCCACGAACCCGCCCCGCTCAAGGCCGACGAGAAACCGCACTGGAACGCGGTGCTCTACACCCTCGACCGGCTGCTGCCCATCGTCGACCTCAACCAGGGCGCCTGGAACCCCGGCGGCACCAGCCAATGGATCGCCGCCGGCCTCGTCGTCGTCGGCTGGCTCCTCGCCTCCACCGTCGTCACCGGCGCCACCCGCCTCCTCCAACGCGGCTGACCGACGACTTCTGCGCAGGAAGTCGTCCAGACCGACTTCCTGCGCAGAAGCCCAAAAGCCGGGGCTCAACGACAAGTGGATTTCCTAACCATCCCGCCCCGCCGCGATGCGATCGCGGCGGGGCGAGCAAAACCGCAGCACGATCTTGAAATGGGCGAGAAAACCCACCCACCCACAAGCACAATAATGCTCGGGCGCATAGGAAGCCGGGGAACAATCACTGGAAATCTCGGCATCAAGCCAAGTGAGTGATCAACATAAATGGGCGGGCCCTGGCTCTTAGACCCATCTCCGCGCCCACGAGCCCCGCCGAAATCGCGGTGTGCGG
>NZ_JBHYGR010000221.1:0-5543 GCF_042738155.1 Kitasatospora sp. NPDC059088
GGCCGCGGCGGCCGGCTCCTCGGGCACGTCCGCGGGAACCGCGGGGGCGGCCGGCGCCGCCGGTGCCTCCGGCGCGTCCGGCGGCAGCGGGGCCGGCGCGGGTGCCCTGGCCGGCGAGGGCCTCGGCACCGCCGCCAAGGCCGGGATCGCCGCCGCCGTGGCGGTCGCGGCCGCCGCCGTGGCCGCGTACGCGCTGACCGGCTCCCCCGAGCCGACGCCCCCGGCCGCCGCCCCGCCCGCCAGCAGCGCGCCGGTCGCCCCCGCCCCGGCGTCCCCGGCCCCGGTGCCCCCCGCGTCCGCACCGCCCGTCCCGGCCCCCGACAGCGCCGCCCCGGAGCCGCCCGCGACCAGTCCGAGCGCCGCCCCCAGCCCCGGCCCCAAGCCCAGCGCCAGGGCGAGCCAGGCGCCGGCGACCACCCGGGCACCGCGCAGCGAGCCACCCGCGGTCACCCCCGCACCACCCGCCGTCCCGGTGCCGACCCTCCCACCGGTGCCGACGCCCGAGGTCCCCGTCGTCCCGACGCCGACCCTCCCGCCGGTGCCCGAACCGACCGTCGCCACACCCACCCCGCCCACACCCACCCCGCCCGCGCCCAGCGACTACTGGGGCGACTCGCTGCCCGTGGTCAAGCCCGGCCACCACCGGATTCCGCCCGAGGGGCCGAGCATCCGGCAGCAGGGCAGCGACCGGTTCTGGCAGCACGACGGCGGCTGGATCGGCGGCGAGTACCACCGGCACGCCATCACCGTGCACGCGCCGGCCACCACGCTGATCGACCTCAACCGCGGCTGCACGTCCTTCGACGCGGTCGCCGGGGTGGACGACGCCACGCTCAGCCCCGGCGGGGTGGTCTTCACCGTCCAGTCGGGCGACGGCGGCACCCTGTGGCGCTCCCGGATCCTCGCCGCCGGGGACGACGCGGTGCCGGTGCACGTGCCGCTGGCCGGGCAGAAGTCGATCCGGCTGGTGGTCACGCCGGCGAGCGGGATCTGGTCGGCGCTGAACGTCGCGGACTGGGCACAGGCCCGGTTCCGGTGCACGTGACGGCCTGAGAGGTGACGGTGAAGGGGCCCGGGGCCCGTTCCGGCTGGTTGCTCGGAACGGGCCCCGGGCCCCTCGTCACTCGGCTGCCGGGCGTCAGACGGCGCAGGAACCGTCCGCGCAGGCCTCACCGGCCGGGGCGACCTGCACCGGTACCGGACGGCGCTCGCCGATCTCGGCGGCGACCTGCGCCAGCACCTTGCGGAAGGTCTCGGCGTCCTGCCCGCCCTGGACCGCCCACTTGCCCTCGAACACGAAGGTCGGCACGGCGGTGATGCCCAGCTCGCGGGCCTCGGCCAGCTGCGCCCGGACCTCGGCGGTGCCCTCCTCACCCGCCAGGTAGGCCGTCACCCGCGCGCGGTCCAGGCCCGCCGCGACGGCCACGTCGGCCAGCGCGGCGCGGTCGCCGACGTCCACGCCGTCGGTGAAGTGCGCCTTGAGCAGCGCCTCCTTGAGCCGGCCCTGCACCTCGGCGCCGTACTCGGCCTCGGCGAGGTGCAGCAGGCGGTGGCCCAGGAAGGTGTTGGCGTGCAGGGCCGCGTCGAAGTCGTACGTGATGCCCTCGGCCAGGCCCAGCTCGGCCACCCGCGCGTCCATCGCGACCGACTGCGGGCCGTAGCGCTCGGCCAGCCAGGCGCGGTGCGGGCTCGCCGTCGCCGGGGCGTCGGGGACCAGCTGGTACGGGCGGTAGACGACCTCGACGGCCTCCTTGCCCGGGAAGTCCGCCAGGGCCTGCTCGAAGCGGCGCTTGCCGATGTAGCACCAGGGGCAGGCGATGTCGGACCAGATCTCGACCTTCATGTTCGGGGGGCTCCAAGGGGCGTCTCGTGGCGGATGTACGAGATAGGTGAACGATGAACCATCTCGGTACATTCCCGACACCGCGCCGGAAGGCCTCGGGGTCGCTTGAGTGCGCCCCGGCGATACGGTCAGCCCTCGGCCGGCGCGGGGACCACCAGGACCGGGCAGGCCGCGTGGTGCACCGCCGCCGAGCTCACCGAACCCAGCAGCAGCCGGACGAACCCGCCGTTGCCGCGGGTCCCCACCACCAGCGTGTGCTGCCGGGTCGACGCCTCCAGCAGCACCTCGATCACGTTGCCCAGCACCACGTGCAGCGACAGCTCCCCCTCGTACGGCCGGACCCGCTGCCGCAGCACCGTCCCCACCGCCCGGCGCAGCCCGTCCGCCATGCTCTCGACCAGCGTCTCCACACTCTCCTGCACCAGCTCCGCCATGCCCGGCGGGTAGCCGGCCGGCGCCGGGTTCACCACGGCCAGCACGTACAGCGGAAGCCCGAACAGCTCCGCCTCCGTCATCGCCCGGTCCAGGGCCCACAGCGAACCGTCCGACCCGTCGCAGGCCGCCAGCACCCCGGGCGGCCTGCCCGTCGGCGGCCGCCCCAGCACCGACAGCACCACGGGAACCTCCCGCCCCGGGCCCACACCGCCCACCGCACACGCTCCTCACCGCGGACACAGAACCACGCCATCATCCCGCCCGGCCCCTGCCCCGCCCGGCGACGCCGCGCCGGGCCGGGCGGGGTCGGGGGTGGCGCGCGGGGCGGGAGCGGGACGGGAGCAGGGCAGGACGAGCGGGGCGGCCCGGCGCCCGTGGGGGTCAGGGGGTGAGGGCCGGGGGTTGGGGGCGGGGGAGCCCGGTCCAGCAGGCGCCGTGGCGGCGGGCGCGGAGGCGGCGGAGCCAGAGTTCGGTGGAGACGAGGTCGGCCAGGCCGGCCAGGGCGGCCGGGGAGAGCGGGGTGGCGGGGTCGGCGGAGTGGGCGAGGCCGGCGCGGACGGCGGGGAGGTCGATGAGGCCGGCCTCGGCGAGCAGGGGGGCGTCGAAGAGCTCGGCGAGGCCGTCGGCGGCGAGGCGCAGGCCGGCCCGGGTGGGGGCGGTGCGGTCGGGGCGGGGGCCGCGGCCCCAGTCGGGGGGCAGGTCGGTGCGGCCGGCGCCGGTGAGGACGGCGTGCAGGAGGGCGTGCCGGGCACCGGGCTGGAGGCGGACGTCGTCGGGGAGCAGCCTGGCGGCGCGGACCACCTGGTTGTCGAGGAAGGGCGCGTGCAGCCGCTGGCCGGGCCGTTCGGCGGCGTGCAGGAGCGTGCGGTAGGAGCGTGCCTGGCGGTAGAGGGCGTGCCGGGCCCGGTGCGCGCCCGGGTGTTCCTCGGGCGCCGGTCGGCGCGCCGCCAGCCGCAGTCGGAGGGCGACCGAGGAGAGCGCCTCGTCGGAGAGCCAGCGGGCGGCCGGGCCGGGGACGCACCAGGCGAGGTCGACGGCCGAGCGGTCGCCCGCGGTGCCGCCGCCGTCGGGGACGTGCCGGGCGGTCAGCTTGGCGGCGGCCTCGTCCAGTGCCTCGGCGTAGCGGACCCGGGAGAGCCGGTGGGCGGCCCGGACCACGGTGAGCGGGGTGCGCAGCGCGCCGGTCAGCACGCCCGCGGCGGCCCGGTCGGCACCGGCCAGGGCGGCGACCGGGGGCAGCAGTTCGCGGGGCCGGCCGGCCCGGATCAGGTCGGCGAGCCGGGCCGGGTGGCCGTCCAGGACCTGGCGGGCGCCGTAGCCGGTGAGGTGGTCGGTGCCGCCGGCGTCGAAGCGGGCTCCGGCCCGGGCGGCGGCGACGAGTTCGGGGCCGGGTTCGTCGGTGAGCGGGCCGGACTGCGGGTCGGTGCGCAGGACGGCGTACGGGAGGGTGTCGGGGCCGGGGTCGAGCACGGTGTGCCGCAGCCGCGGGGTGTCGGGGGCGAGCGCGAGGCTGGTGGGCGCTTCGGTCTCGCCGAGCGTGACGGCGGCCAACTGCTCGGGGGCGGACGGGCCCTGGGCGGCCTCCCGGGCCCAGGAGCCCTTGACCGCGCCGCTCCTGGCCCCGGCGGTGCTCCGGCCGCCGGTCGCGGCCGGCCCCGTCGACGCGCCCGGAGCACCGGCCGGCAGCGGCGACACCGGCGGCAGCGGCACGGCGGCAGCGAGCAGGGCCACGGTGGCGGAGGCCGTCCCGTACGAGAGGTCGACGCCGAGCCGGGAGCGCCCGGCCGGGTCGGTGGCCGGGGCGGGGGTGCGGACCCGGGAGCGGACGGACTCCAGCAGGGCGCGGGTGAGTTCGCGGATGGCGGGGGCCTCGTCGCGGGGCTGTTCGGCGCCGGGCGGCTCGTCGTAGGCGTCGAGGTACGGGCGGCCGCCGCGGACGGCGAGCACGTGGCCGGGTGGCACCCGCTGGACGCCCAGGTACGGCGTGCCGGTGCCGAGCGCCTCGGGGGACTCCGGGCAGGCGAGCCGGGCGGCGAGGTGGCCGGTGTCCAGCGCGGCGCCGACCAGGTCGGCGAGCGGGAGGGCGGCGGTGGCGTACGCGGTGCCGCCGGCCCAGGGGGTGTGGAAGACCGGCTGGGCGCCGGCGAGGTCGGTGAGCAGCAGGGTGGAGCGGGTGCCGGTGCGCAGCACGACGGTGTAGCTGCCGGGCCAGGCGGTGAGGTGGCGGACGGCGCCGCCGCGGGCGGCGGCGAGGCCGGCGGCGAGTTCGGCGTCGGTGGCGCCGCAGTGGCCGAGGACGGCGAGCCGGGTGGTGGCGGGGGTGTCCTCGACCGGGTCGGGGGTGGTGGGGCCGGTGCTGACGACGGGGCGGGCGCCGGGGCGGAGGGTGACCAGGCGGATCTCCTCGGGCCGCCAGTCGCCCACGGCCCAGAGCGGGTTGGGGCCGGTCCACAGGGGGCGGGCGGCGATCGGGGCGACCGTGGCGAGGGCCTCGTGCACCGGCGCGCCCGGCCGGGGCGTGCCCGTGCTCCAGCCCGTCAGCCACCGCATCGCGCCTCCACCGGACGAGGACCTGCACTCGCGCGGCGCGTCCGGCGCCGGGCGGGCGGCCGGGTGGGTGCCGGGGGCGGCCCGTGGGCGCGTCCGGGCGTGCCCGCGTTCCGGCGCGCCGTCTGGAGACATCGTGCCACCACCGGGCGCTGCCGGGGCCGGTGTTGTCGGTTCCGCTTCCGTTTCGACGGGCCCGGCGCGGGTGTCGGGCGCGGGAAGGCGACGGGGCCCGGGCGCGGGGAGGCGGCGAGGACGGCGACGGGGGCGGGGTCGGGGGGTGGATTCGGGCGGGCCGGGCCTCCCCCTCCCCGGCCCGGACCGCCCGGGCGCACGCCCTTGACATGGGCATCGCGAGATGGCCGAAAGGCGTCGCCCCGCCCGGGAGGGCATCCGCATGCCCTCCCGGACTTCGCCGCCACCCGCGGGGATTGAGGCGGCGGCGTCCCCCGGCCCGCCGGGTCCTCGACGGCGGGCCGACCCACGACCACCAGCGAATCGCCGAGCAGCCGGTCGGGCCAGGGGGCACGGCCGGGCGCACGTGAACACGGGACCGGAGCACGACGCTCCGGCGCACGGCGCGGCCGAACCGCTCCGGGTGGTCCGGACCAACCCCCGCGGCGGCCCGGCGCCCCGCCCGCCCCCGCCCGCGGCCCCCAACCCGCAAGCCGCCCCGCTAACCCCGGGCCGCGGGCCCCGCACAAAGGGGCAGACACAC
>NZ_JBHYGR010000221.1:5553-9516 GCF_042738155.1 Kitasatospora sp. NPDC059088
CCCGCGCTCGGCGCGCGCGGGCGCGCGCCGCGCCCACCCGGCGCGGGGGCCCCCCCCCCCCCCCCCGCGCCGCCCGGGCCCCCCGCCGCCGGGTGCGCGATCCCGCCATCCGGAATGCGGCCTCTTAACCGTCGGAACGCGTCCGACTACTCTAGGTACAGCAGCTACGGCCCGGTGCCGCCCGGGCCCCGCGCACAAGGCCGCAGGAGGTGCCGCCGCCACCATGACCGTCAGCCCACGAGGACCGAACGAACGGCTCGGCACGCTCCTGACCCTCGCCCAGATCAGCAACGCCGGACTGGCCCGAAGGGTCAACGACCTTGGCGCGCAACGCGGTTTGACGCTGCGGTACGACAAGACCTCGGTCGCGCGCTGGGTCAGCAAGGGCATGGTCCCGCAGGGGCCCGTCCCGCACCTGATCGCCACCGCGATCGGCGGCAAGCTCGGCCGGCCCGTCCCGCTGGAGGAGATCGGCCTGGGCGACACCGACCCGGCGCCCGAACTCGGCCTGGCCTTCCCGCGCGAGGTGGCCGACGCGGTGCGCTCGGCCACCGACCTGTTCCGGGTCGACCTCGACCTGCGCCGCGGGCCCGGCGGCGGCCGCTGGAGCGACAGCCTGGCCGGCACCTTCTCGGTCGCCGCGTACGCGACGCCCGTCTCCCGCTGGCTGATCAACCCGGCGGACGGCTCGGTGGCCCGCGACGTGCCGCGCTCCCCCAGCGAGAACTCCTCGTACCGGGTCGGCCACTCGGACGCGGTCAAGCTCCGCGAGGCCGCCCAGGAGGCCCGCCGCTGGGACTCCAAGTACGGCGGCGGGGACTGGCGTTCGTCGATGGTGCCGGAGTGCCTGCGGGTGGAGGCGGCGCCGCTGCTGCTGGCCTCGTACAGCGACGCGGTCGGCCGGGCGCTGTTCGGCGCGACCGCCGAACTGACCAGGCTGGCCGGGTGGATGGCCTTCGACACCGGCCAGCACGAGGCCGCCCAGCGGTACTACATCCAGGCCCTGCGGCTCGCCCGGGCCGCCGCCGACGTGCCGCTCGGCGGCTACGTGCTGGCCTCGATGAGCCTCCAGGCCGGCTACCGGGGCTTCGCCGAGGAGGCCGTCGACCTCGCCCAGGCCGCGCTGGAGCGCAACCGCAGCCTGGCCACCGCCCGGACCATGAGCTTCTTCCACCTGGTGGAGGCACGGGCCCAGGCCAAGGCCCGCAACGCGGCAGCGTGCGCGACGGCGCTCGGCGCGGCGGAGAGCGCACTCGAACGAGCACGCGCCGGGGACCCCGATCCGGCGTGGATCGACTTCTACGCCTACGACCGGCTGGCCGCCGACGCCGCCGAGTGCTTCCGCGACCTCGGAGTGCCCTCCAAGGTCCGGCAGTTCACCCGCGAGGCACTGGCCAAGCCCACCGAGGGCTACGTCCGCTCGCACGGCCTGCGGCTGGTGGTCTCGGCGATGGCCGAGGCCGAGGCGGGCAACCTGGACGCCGCGGTCGCCGCCGGCGAGCGCGCCGTCGAGGTGGCCGGCCGGATCTCCTCGCAGCGCAGCCGGGAGTACGTGGTGGAGATGCTGCGGCGGCTGGAGCCCTTCCAGGGCGAACGCCGGGTCCGCGAGCTGACCGAGCGGGCGCGGGCGGTGATCGTCGCTCCGGCGTGACGTCCGAGTGGCATGGCGTTCGGGCCCGGCGATAAATGGGGTGCACCTGCGGGAGGGGACTGGATATGTTCTCTCTCGTCCAGGTGCGCAGGCGGAGGTTACTTCCACTCTTAATGGGCGTGTCGCGGGTTCGAGTCCCGTCACCGGCTTCGGGCCGGTGTAGCTCAGTTGGCAGAGCAGCTATGTCACCTCAGCCGTCCTTGAACTCTGGACACCCATACCTGAATAGAATTCCGCACCTCCCGGTGCGCCGGCAGCGGTTACTTCTGTGGAGTGCCCCTTCAACGGGGTGCGTTGAAGCAAACCCAAAAACCGCAGCCGAATCCATTGATCTCGGGAGGCAGCTGCGCTTCGGAGTGCCCGGTGCGCAGGCGGGGGTTACTTCGGATCTTGCGGTTCCGGGTTCAAATCCCGGGCGTGCCGTGCGCGAGCGCGGCCGCTAGCTCAATCCGGTAGAGCACAAGGCATATACCTCCGCCGACGTCGGTCGTCGTTCGACGACCGGCACGATCTCGGGCACCCCAGCCGCAGCATGCCTCCCTCCCGCTGACGACCGAGCACGCCGAGGGGGGCTGCAGCATGTCCAGGTTCAACATCCGCAAGACCAAGGCCAGTCCGAAGTCACCGGTGACCACGACCGGGAAGCGCACCACCAACCACAACGGCGGCGTCGGGTTCACCCGGGACGCCAAGTCCGAACTCTTCCTCCTCGCCGTGGCCAACATGGTCGGACAGGACACCTTCTACGAGCGCGGCGGCGCCCGCGACGACCGCTACACCGCGCTGGTGCGCGAACTCGCCGTCAGCGACCCGGAGTGGACCCTCGGGCTGCTGCGCTGGCTGCGGTACGGTGCGCAGCTGCGCACCGCCGCGCTGGTCGGCGCCGCCGAGTTCACCCGGGCCCGGCTGGACGCCGGTGCCCACGGGCACTCCCGGCAGGCCGTCGACGCCGTGCTGCGGCGGGCCGACGAGCCCGGTGAGCTGCTCGCGTACTGGACCTCGCGCTACGGCCGGGCGCTGCCCAAGCCGCTCAAGCGCGGCGTCGCGGACGCGGTGCGGCGGCTGTACGACGCCCGCGCGCTGCTCAAGTACGACACCGCGGGCAAGGGCTACCGCTTCGGCGACGTCCTGGAGCTGACCCACCCGGCGCCGGACCCGGCCAAGCCCTGGCAGGGCGCCCTGTTCCAGTACGCGCTGGACCGCCGGCACCGGCCGGAGGAGGCCGTCCCGCCCGCCCTCGACCGGATGCTGACCGCCAACCGCGAGCTGCTCGCGCTGCCCGTCGGGGAGCGCCGGGCGGCCGTGACGGCGGAGGACGGCGCGGAGCGGCTGGCCGCCGCCGGGCTGACCTGGGAGGCGTTGGCGGGCTGGCTGCAGGGTCCGATGGACGCCGCGGTCTGGGAGGCGGTCATCCCGTCCATGGGCCCGATGGCGCTGGTGCGGAACCTGCGCAACTTCGATCAGGCGGGGGTGTCGGACGCGGTCGCGGCCGAGGTGGCCCGGCGGGTCTCCGACCGGGGCGAGGTGCGGCGCTCGCGCCAGTTCCCGTTCCGCTACCTGGCCGCGTACCGGCACGCGCCCTCGCTGCGGTGGGGGCACGCGCTGGAGACGGCGCTCGGCCACTCGCTCGCCAACGTGCCCGAGCTGCCCGGCCGGACGCTGGTCCTGGTCGACCGCTCCGGCTCGATGTTCGACCGGCCCAGCGCGCAGACCCAGCTCAACCGGGCGGACTCGGCGGCGATCTTCGGCACCGCGTTGAAGGTGCGGGCGGCCGAGGCGGACCTGGTCGAGTTCGGCAGCGTCAGCCGGGTGGTCGAGGTCGGCCGCGGGGAGGCGGTGCTGCGGGTGCTGGGGCGCTTCTCCAACCTCGGCGGCACCAACACCGCCCAGGCCGTCCGGGACCACTACCGGGGCCACGACCGGGTGGTGATCATCACCGACGAGCAGCCCGGCGCCGGGTACGGGGGCAGCGATCCGCTCACCGCCGTACCGGCCCACGTGCCCGTCTACACCTGGAACCTGGCCGGCTACGCCACGGGCCACGGCCCGAGCGGCGGTGCCAACCGGCACACCTTCGGCGGCCTGAGCGACGCGGCCTTCCGGCTGATCCCCCTGCTGGAGGCGGGGACCGACGCCGGCTGGCCCTGGGAGGTCTGACCACGACGCGGCCGGACGGGGGGCGGTGCCGCCGCGCGGAGCCGGGGGGCTCTGCGCCGCGGCGCCCCGGCCCCACCGTGGGGGGCGCGGGGCGCGGGGTGGGGGGGGGGTGGGGCCCCCGCCCCCCGCCGCGCCGGGGGGCCGGGCCGGGGGCC
>NZ_JBHYGR010000222.1:0-9486 GCF_042738155.1 Kitasatospora sp. NPDC059088
CCTCGTACTGGACGTACTTGGGCGATTCGGGCGTGCGTCCAGGCGGGATGCCCGGCGTCGCGCGCCTGGCAAGATCCGCCGGACAGGCCCTAGCGCCCTGCGCCGACCGCCGGCTCGCTCCACTGCTCCGGCACGGTGACCGGCTCCTCGGCCTGCTCCCGGGCGGGCACCCGCGGCAGCTTGTACACCCACTCGTGGTACAGCCAGCGGGCGGCCAGGAAGCCGACCGTCAGGCAGATCTCGCCGCCGACGGCGTCCATCCAGAAGTGGTTGGCGGTCGAGATGATGACCACCAGGGTGGCCGCCGGGTACATCAGTCCGAGCACCCGGACCCAGGTCCGGCGGGCCAGGAAGAAGATCGTCAGACCGCACCACATCGACCAGCCGATGTGCATCGAGGGCATCGCCGCGTACAGGTTGGAGACGTGCGCGGCGGGCCCGGAGGCGAACGAGCCCCAGGTGTGGTGGGCCTGCACGGTGTCGATGAAGCCGCCGTCGGTCATCAGCCGCGGCGGGGCCAGCGGGAAGAAGTAGAAGCCGACCAGGGCGATCCCGGTGGTGACGAACAGCACCGTGCGGGCGGCGACGTAGCGGCCGGGGTGGCTGCGGTAGAGCCAGACCAGCACACCGATGGTGATGATGAAGTGCAGGGTCGCGTAGTAGTAGTTCATCCCGGTGATGAGCCACCCGACGCTGTCCACGGCGTGGTTGATCGAGCGCTCGACCGCGATGCCGAGGTCCTTCTCCAGGTCCCAGATCCAGCGTGCGTGCTTCTGGGCTATCGCTTCCTGCTCCGGGACGGCGTTGCGCACGAGGGAGTAGAGCCAGTAGCTGATCCCGATCAGGGCGAGCTCGAACCAGATCCGCGGCCGGGCGGGTGAGCGCCGCTGGTCCCGGATGCGGCCGCGCAGGGCGGCGGTGCGGGACTGGGCGGCACGGGTGGCTCCTTCGGGCAGCCGGGCCGGGGTGGCCTCGGTCGCCTCGGAGCCGCCACCGCGGGCCGCGTCGGCGCGCCGGGCGTCGCCTCGCTGGATCTCGGTCGGTTCCCCCATGGACGAGAAGTCTGCCAGACCACTCGTAGCCGTCTGCTCATCCTCTGGAAGTGGATTCTTCACCGGCTGTCCCCCTCCAGGGGTAGGGGGCGGATCCCACCGGGGTAGGGGGTGCGGTCGGGTCTGGTGCTTACCGGTGGGACGGACATACGTCCCATTGTCACGCGCTCGGCCGTTCGAGCGTAACCGGGGTGGCCGGGCGGGCCGGTGGCCTGGAATTTCCCGGGACGAAACGCTTTCTGCATCTTGCTGAAACGGATTGCAGGCCGCTAGCTTCCTGGGAAATCGATCGCCCCTTCCCCTAAGGGAGCCCCTCAGTGGCCGATACGCCGCTCCGCCCCCGACGGAGCAGTCCTCCCCGCGGACCCGCCCGCAGACCCGGCCGCACGGCCGTCCTGCTGGCCGCCGCGCTGACCGCCGCCACCCTCGGCGGCGCCCCCGCGGCCCTCGCCGCGGCTCCGCCGCCCCCGCCCTCGGACGCCGCCCTGGCGGCCACCGCCGGACGGCACGACCTCACCCGCGAGCAGTTCTACTTCGTCCTGCCCGACCGCTTCGCCAACGGCGACACCGCCAACGACACCGGGGGCATCACCGGCGGACGGCTGGACAACGGCCTCGACCCGACCGACAAGGGCTTCTACCACGGCGGCGACCTGGCCGGCCTGATCCAGAAGCTCGACTACGTCCAGAACCTCGGCACCACCGCGATCTGGCTGGCCCCGATCTTCAAGAACAAGCCGGTGCAGGGCAGCGGGGCCGACGCCTCGGCCGGCTACCACGGCTACTGGATCACCGACTTCACCCAGGTCGACCCGCACTTCGGCACCAACGACCAGCTCAAGGAACTGATAGCCAAGGCGCACGCGCGCGGCATCAAGGTCTTCTTCGACGTCATCACCAACCACACCGCCGACGTCATCGACGACGCGGAGCAGCAGCACTCCTACCGCTCCACCGGCGCCTACCCGACCCTCGACGCGGACGGCAACCCGGTCGACGAGACCGCGATCGCCGCCGCGGGCGCCCCCTGGCCGAAGATCACCAAGGACTCCTTCCCCTACACCCCGGTCTTCCGCAAGCCCGCGGACGCCACCGCCAAGACCCCGTCCTGGCTCAACGACCCGGCGCTCTACCACAACCGGGGCGACTCGACCTTCGTCGGAGAGTCCGCCACCGAGGGCGACTTCAACGGCCTGGACGACCTGGACACCCAGAACCCCCGGGTGGTCAAGGGCTTCGAGCAGGTCTACCAGCAGTGGGTCAAGGACGCCGGGGTGGACGGCTTCCGGATCGACACCGTCAAGCACGTCGACATGGCCTTCTGGCAGCAATGGGCGCCCGCGCTCAAGGACTTCGCCACCAAGCAGGGCAACCGGAAGTTCTTCATGTTCGGCGAGGTCTACTCCGGCGACCCGGCCGTCACCTCGCCCTACGTCACCAAGGGCAAGCTCCAGGCCACCCTGGACTTCCCGTTCCAGGGCGCGGCCCGCTCGTACGTCTCCCAGGGCGGCTCGGCGCGCGACCTCGCCGACGTCTACGGCCAGGACTACCGCTACACCGGCGCCGACACCGACGCCTACGAGCTGCCGACCTTCCTCGGCAACCACGACATGGGCCGCTTCGGCTCCTTCCTGCTCGCCGACAACCCGGGCGCCGACGACACCACCCTGCTCAAGAAGGACCGGCTCGGCAACGAGCTGCAGTTCCTCACCCGCGGCCAGCCCGTCGTCTACTACGGCGACGAGCAGGGCTTCACCGGCGCGGGCGGCGACAAGGACGCCCGGCAGGACGTGTTCGCCTCGAAGACGCCCTCCTACAACGCCGACCGGGTGCTCGGCGGCCCCTCGGGGGCGGCCGACCGGTACGGGCAGGGCGGCGAGCTCTACCAGGGCATCGCCGGCCTGGCGAAGCTGCGCCGCGACAACCCGGCGCTCGCCGACGGGGCGCAGATCCAGCGCTACGCCGCCGACGGCCCGGGCGTGTACGCCTTCTCCCGGATCGACGCCGGGCAGCAGGTCGAGTACCTGGTGGCGGTCAACAACGCCACCGAGGCGAAGACCGTCACGCTGGACACCTTCTCCGCGGGGATGGGCTTCGACCCGGTCTACCCCGCGGCCGGACCGCGGCTCACCAGCGGCGCCGACCGCAAGGTGACCGTCACCGTTCCGGCGCTGTCCTCCGTCGTCCTCAAGGCCGGCGCCCGGCTCGCGCCGGTCGCCGCCGCGCCGCAGCTGTCGGTGCAACCGCCGGCGGACGGTTCGACCGGGCTCGTGACGATCGGGGCGAAGGCGGACGGCGGCGGCTTCAACCGCGTGACGTTCGCCGCGCAGACCGGCAACGGGCCGTGGCGGACGCTCGGCACCGCCGACACCGGGACGTCCGGCTCCGACGGCCGACGACTCTTCGCGGTGACCCAGGACCTGAGCGCCGCCGCCCCCGGCACGGTGGTGCGCTACAAGGCCGTCCTCCAGGACTCCAGCGGCCACCTGCGCTCCACCACCGCGAGCTTCACCACCGGCACCCCCGCTCCCCAGCCGGTGCCCACCGCCGGCGCCCGCCCGTACGCCGTCGTCCACTACAACCGGCCGGACGGCGACTACGACGGCTGGAACCTGTACGCCTGGGGCGACCTCGCCGACGGCGAGGGCACCACCTGGCCGGCCGGGCACCCCTTCACCGGGCGGGACGCGTACGGCGCCTTCGCCTACGTGCGGCTCAAGCCCGGCGCCTCGGACCTCGGCTTCGTCGTGGAGAAGAACGGCGTCAAGGACGTCGACGCCGACCGCCACCTCGACCTGGGCAGCGGCGGCGAGGTGTGGTTGAAGCAGGGCGACCCGACCGTCCGCACCACGGACCCCGGCCCGGCGAACACCCAGCCCGCGAACACCGCCGTCATCCACTACAACCGGGCCGACGGCACCTACGACGGCTGGGGCCTGCACGACTGGACCGGCGCCGCCGCCCCCACCGACTGGGGCAAGCCGCTGCTGCCGGTGCGCCGCGACGCCTTCGGCGCCGTCTTCGAGGTGCCGCTCGCCCCCGGGGCGACCAGCCTCAGCTACATCCTGCACAACGGCAACGACAAGGACCTGCCCGCCGACCAGTCGCTGGACTTCGCCGTCAACGGCAAGGAGGTGTGGATCCTCGGCGGCCGCGAGGGCTACCTGCTGCCGCAGAACCCGGCCGCCGCCTCGCAGTTGGACCTCGGCAGCGCCAAGGCCCAGTGGATCGACGCGCGGACCGTCGTCGTCCCGGCGAACTACGGCGCCACCGACCAGGCCCTGGCCGGCGGCACCAGCGCCCAGCTGGTCTACGACCCCGAGGGCGGCATCCGCGCCGACAAGGGCGTGCTGACCAAGCCCGGGAAGTGGATCCGCCTCACCCCCGTCGCGGGCGGGCTGACCGACGCCCAGAAGGCCGCGTACCCGCACCTGGCGGGCTACCGGGCCTTCACCGTGGACAAGCGGGACACCGCCCGCGTCCCGGCGGCGCTGCGCAGCCAGCTGCTGTTCACCGAACACCTGCCCAGCGGCGCCGTGCTGGCCGGCACCGGGGTGCAGACCCCCGGCGTACTGGACGACCTGTACGCCCGCCGCACCGGCAAGGTGGACTTCGGCCCGGCCCACTACGACGGCAAGGCCGCCCTCTCGCTCTGGGCGCCGACCGCCCAGCAGGTGTCCGTCCGGGTCTTCGACAGCGCCACCGGGGGCACCCCGAGGACGCTGCCGATGACGCTGGACGACGAGACCGGGGTGTGGGAAGTCGTCCGGGACCGCGAGGAGTTGGACGGCAAGTACTACCTGTACCAGGTGAAGGTCTGGGCGCCCTCGGTGCAGCAGGTGGTGGTCAACACCGTCACCGACCCGTACTCGGTGGCACTCTCCACCGACTCCCGGCGCAGCCTGGTCGCCGACCTGGACGCCAAGGAGCTCAAGCCGGCCGGCTGGGACGACCAGACCCGCCCGAAGGCCGTCCCGCCCGCGCAGCAGCAGATCCAGGAACTCCACGTCCGGGACTTCTCGGTGGAGGACACCACCGTCCCGGCCGCCGAGCGCGGCACCTACCTGGCCTTCACCGAGTCGAACTCGGCCGGGATGCAGCACCTGCGGGACCTCGCCAAGGCCGGGGTGACGACGGTGCACCTGCTGCCGACCTTCGACATCGCCACCATCCGGGAGAACCGGGCGGACCAGAAGCTCCCCGCCTGCGACCTCAAGTCCCTCCCCCCGGACGGCCCGAAGCAGCAGGAGTGCGTGGCGGCCGTGGCCGCCGACGACGCCTACAACTGGGGCTACGACCCGCTGCACTACAACGTGCCGGAGGGGTCCTACGCGACGGACCCGAACGGGACGGCCCGGACCGTGCAGTTCCGGCAGATGGTCCAGGCGCTGCACGCGGCCGGACTGCGGGTGGTGCTGGACGTGGTCTACAACCACACCGCCGCCGCCGGCCAGGCCGACCACTCGGTGCTCGACAAGGTGGTGCCCGGCTACTACCAGCGGCTGGACGCCGACGGCAAGGTGACGACGGACAGCTGCTGCGCCGACACCGCGCCCGAACACGCCATGATGAACCGGCTGGTGGTCGACTCGGTGACGCTGTGGGCCCGGGAGTACCAGGTCGACGGTTTCCGCTTCGACCTGATGGGCCTGGACCCGAAGTCCACCATGCTGGACGTCCAGGCGGCGCTGGGCAGGATGACGCCCGAGTCGGACGGCGTGGACGGCAGGAACGTCTTCCTCTACGGCGAGGGCTGGAACTTCGGCACCGTCGCGAACGACGCCCGGTTCCCGCAGGCCACCCAGGCCAACATGGCCGGCACCGGCATCGCCACCTTCGACGACCGGCTCCGCGACGCCGCCCGCGGCGGCAACTTCATGCTCGGCTCCGCGCCGCAGCAGGGCTTCGCCTCGGGCCTGTACACCGACCCCAACGGCTCGCCCGCGAACGGCAGCCCGCAGGAGCAGAAGGCCCGACTGCTGCACCAGATGGACCAGTTGAAGGTCGGCCTCACCGGCAACCTGGCCGGCTACTCCTTCACCGACAGCTCGGGGAAGACCGTCACCGGGGCCCAGGTCGACTACAACGGCGCCCCGACCGGGTACGCGGCGAAGCCGGGCGAGGCGGTGGAGTACGTGGACGCCCACGACAACACCGACCTGTTCGACGCGCTCGCGTACAAACTGCCGACCACCACCGCGCCCGCCGACCGGGCCCGGATGCAGGCGCTCGGGCTGTCGCTGACCGCGCTCACCCAGGGCGCGGGCTTCGCCCAGGCGGGCAGCGACCTGCTGCGCTCCAAGTCGCTGGACTCCAACTCCTACGACTCCGGGGACTGGTTCAACGCGATCCACTGGCCCGATCCATTGACGGGGGCCTCGCAGGGCAACGGCTGGGGCCGCGGCCTGCCGCCGGCCAAGGACAACCAGGAGCTCTGGCCGACCGCGAAGTCCCTGCTGGCGAACCCGCGGCTGACCGTGGGGGCGGCCGACATCCGGGCGACCACCGCGCAGTTCCAGGAGTTCCTGCGGATCAAGCAGTCCTCACCGCTGTTCTCGCTGCCGACCCTGGCCGACGTCCAGCAGCGGCTGTCGTACCCGCTCTCCGGCACGCCCGGTGAGACGCCCGGGGTGATCACCCTGCACCTGGACGGCACCGGGCTGGCGGGGGCGGCGAAGGGCATCACCGTCGTCGTCAACGCCACGCCCGCCACGCAGGCGCAGACCGTGGCCGCCGCGAAGGGGACGAGCCAGGCGCTGCACCCCGTCCAGGCGGGCGGGGTGGACCGGGTGGTGCAGCAGTCCGGCTTCGACGCGGCCACCGGCACGTTCACCGTGCCGGGTCGCACCGTGGCGGTGTTCGTGCAGGGCTGATCCCGCCGGCCCCGGCTCCCGGGCCCCGCACCGCCGTCCGGGCGGAGCGGGGCCCGGTTCCGTTCCGGCCGGGGAATGGCCGGAAACCGGCGGTGGCACGGCCGGAAGTGTGACGTGCCGCCCCGGTGCGGCGCTGCCGGGCCCCGGTCGGGGCGGGCGCCGGCCCTGACCGCTGGTCAGTCACCTCCGGTGGTGATCGAACTTTGCCAAGGGCATGAAAACCGTGTTCAAGACTTCGTCATGCCGTAACACAACTGACTAAGCGTCGTGCATACGGTTTCGGTAATTAATCGGCCAATCGGTGGCATGCATCTGTCATTAACGGCGCGTTTGCTGCCACGATTCCTCCGGCTGCAGACGAGGGGGCCCCACCCCCCGGTGCGGCTGTCCGAGTTCAGGTGCAGCGCCTCCCGACCTTGCAACGAACCTGCACGACTTGCGAGCACCGCACCGCACCGCACTGCAACGCCGACGCACACGCAACGCCATGCACAGCACGGCAACCGCACCCCCGTTGCACCCGGCGGGGGCCCCCACTGCGCCGCAACCGCGGCCCAGGTTCTCTCCACCGTGCACGCCGGGTCGATCCACCCGGTCCGCCGGTCGGAAAAGGAGTCCGCATGTCACGTCACGCCCACGTCCGGAAGGCAGCGGTTGTCATGGCCGCCACCACCGCGCTGCTGGTCACCGGCATACCGGTGATCGCGCAGGCGGCCCCGGACGCGCCGACCGCCGTCGCCAACCAGCAGGCCAGCCGGGCCACGCTGATCGCCTCGGCGAACCAGCAGACCGCCTCCCTGGCCCAGGCGCTCGGCCTGGACGGCAAGGAGCAGCTGGTCACCAAGGACGTCGTCCAGGACGCCAACGGCGCTCGCCACCTGCGCTACGAGCGCACCTATGCCGGGCTCCCCGTCCTCGGCGGCGACCTGATCGTCCACCAGGACGCCACCGGCGCCACCAAGAGCGTGACCAAGGCCAGCGAGGCCAACCTCGCCGGCGTCGGCACCACCCCCGCGCTGGCCGCGCCGAAGGCCCAGGAGGCCGCGCTCGCCGCCGAGCAGGGCACCGTCGAGGGCGCGCCCCGGCTGGTCGTCTGGGCCGCCGACGGCACCCCGAAGCTCGCCTACGAGACCGTGGTCAACGGCCGCGAGTCGGACGGCACCCCGAGCAAGCTGCACGTCGTCACCGACGCCAAGACCGGTGCCGTGCTCAGCAAGGCCGACGGCATCAAGCGCGGCTCCGGCACCGGCGTCTTCGTCGGCACCGTCCCGCTGACCACCACCCAGAGCGGCTCCACCTACTCGCTCAAGGACGCCACCCGCGGCGGCCAGTACACCACCGACATGAAGAACGGCACCTCCGGCAACGGCACGCTGTTCTCCAAGTCCTCCGACACCTGGGGCAACGGCCAGGCCAGCAACCGCGAGTCGGCGGCCGTCGACGCCCAGTACGGTGCCGCCGTCACCTGGGACTTCTACAAGAACAACTTCGGCCGCAACGGCATCAAGAACGACGGCGTCGGCGCGATGAGCCGGGTGCACTACGACACCGGCTACGTCAACGCGTTCTGGGACGACGGCTGCTTCTGCATGACCTACGGCGACGGCAGCGGCGACACCCACCCGCTCACCGAACTCGACGTCTCCGGCCACGAGATGAGCCACGGCGTCACCTCGGCCACCGCCAACCTGAACTACTCGGGCGAGTCCGGCGGCCTCAACGAGGCGACCTCCGACATCATGGGCACCGGCGTCGAGTTCTACGCCAACCTGCCCGCCAACCCGCCGAACTACCTGATCGGCGAGCTGATCGACATCAACGGCAACGGCACGCCGCTGCGCTACATGGACAAGCCCTCCAAGGACGGCACCTCGGCCGACTCCTGGTACTCGGGCGTCGGCAACCTGGACGTGCACTACTCGTCCGGCGTGGCCAACCACTTCTTCTACCTGCTGTCCGAGGGCAGCGGCGCGAAGACCATCAACGGCTTCAACTACAACAGCCCGACGGTCAACAACATCACCGTCTCCGGCATCGGCCGCGACAAGGCGCTGCAGGTCTGGTACAAGGCGCTGACCGCCTACATGACCTCCACCACCGACTACGCCGCCGCCCGCACCGCGACCCTGAACGCGGCCACCGACCTGTACGGCGCCAACAGCGCCGAGTACAACGCGGTCGCCACCGCCTGGGCCGCCGTCAACGTCGGCTCGCTGCCCAACCCGGGCGGCGTCACCGTCACCAGCCCGGGCAACCAGTCCACCGCGGTGGGCGCCTCGGTCAACCTGCAGATCAAGGCCTCGGGCGGGACGGCGCCGCTGTCCTACTCGGCCACCGGGCTGCCGGCCGGCCTGGCCATCAACGCCAACACCGGTGCGATCACCGGCTCCCCGACCGCCGCGGGCAGCTCCAACGTGACGGTCACGGTGAAGGACTCGGCCGGCAAGTCCGGTACGGCCAGCTTCACCTGGACGGTCACCGGTGGTGGCGGCGGTTCCTGCACCCCGGCGCAGCTGCTCGGCAACCCGGGCTTCGAGACCGGGACGGCGTCGCCGTGGACG
>NZ_JBHYGR010000223.1:0-9055 GCF_042738155.1 Kitasatospora sp. NPDC059088
ACGTCCAGTACGAGGCCGACTCGGGCGCACGCCCAGCCGGGCGCCCAACGCCGCGCGCTGATCTGCCAAGATCCGCCGGACAGGCCCTAGGCCCTGTCCGGCCGGACGGGGCCCGGCCGCCGGCAACGCGCAGGGGCCCGCACGTTCGAGGGAACGTGCTGGCCCCTGCGCTGCTGGGTGCCGGTGCCTACTTGAGGGTGGGCAGCGAGGAGTAGCAGTGGTAGCTGTCCTTGGTCGCCTCGATCATGACGTCGCCGGTCCGCGGGCCGACGACGCCGTCCGGGTCCAGGCTGGCCCACTTCTGGAGCGCGACGATCGCGCCGTAGGTGTCCGGGCCGAACGAGCCGTCCACGTCGACCGTGTGGTAACCGGTCTGGTAGTGCAGGCTGTTGGAGATGAGCTGGACGCACTTGACGCTGGCGTAGGTGTTGCTCTTGCCGTAGCCGACCCACAGCGAGCCGGAGTTGGGCACGGCCTGGGCGGTGCCGGCGACGCCGACGGTGGCCAGGGCGGCGGCCGCGAGCAGGAACGCGCCGCGGCGCTTGACGGAGACGGTGTTCAAGGGACCCCCCGAGTTCGGAAACACACAACTGATCATCAGTTTCCCCGAACCCTACCGTTGCCCGCCGACAGGTCGCTGGCTGGCTGCCGACAGGTCGCCGGCGGGGAGCGGGCTCAGCGGGTGGCCAGGGCCTCCAGGACGCGTTCCAGGGAGGTGCCGAGACCCCAGCGGGCGGAGAGGTGCTCCAGCGTCATCGGGTCGGCGGGCTCGCGGGGGAGGACCGGGTCGAAGTCCGGGAGCGGGGCGTCCTGGGCGACCCGGACGACGGTGGGGGCGACGTCCAGGTAGGCGGCGCCCTCGACGATGTTGCGGCGGCGGGCCGGGGTGAGTCGGGAGCCGATGTCCAGGGCGGCGGCGCGGATCGCGGCCAGGTCGCCGTACTCGTTGATCAGCTGGGCGGCGGTCTTCTCGCCGATGCCCTTGACGCCGGGCAGGCCGTCGGACGGGTCGCCGCGCAGGGCGGCCATGTCGGCGTACCGGTCGCCGCGCACGCCGTACTTCTCCAGCAGCACCGCGTCGTCGGTGACCTGGAGGTTGCCCATCCCCTTGACCGGGTACAGCACGGTGATCAGCCGCTCGTCGTCGACCAGTTGGAACAGGTCGCGGTCGCCGGTGACGATCTGCACCGGGCCCGTGGCGCGGGCGGTGAGGGTGCCGATCACGTCGTCCGCCTCGTAGCCGGGGCAGCCGACCCGGGCGATGCCGAGGGAGTCCAGCACCTGCTCGATCACCGGCACCTGCGGGGCGAGGGTGTCCGGGACCTCCTCCTCGCCGTCCACGGCGGCCTCGGCGACCCGGTGGGTCTTGTACGAGGGGACGAGGTCCACCCGCCACTGGGGGCGCCAGTCGGCGTCCATGCAGGCGACGAGTTCCTCGGGCCGGTGGTCGTGCACCAGCCGGGCGATGAAGTCCAGCAGGCCGCGGACGGCGTTGACCGGTTCCCCCTGCGGCGAGCGCAGGGAGTCCGGTACGCCGTAGTAGGCCCGGAAGTACAGGCTGGCGGAGTCGAGCAGCATCAGTCGCGGTGCGGTCACGAGTCAGATCATGCCGCACCGCGACGACGAACGGCGGTCTCGGCGTTCGTGCTCGGCGTTCGCGCTCAGTGCTCCTGCTCGGCGTTCGTGCTCAGCGATCCTGCTCGGCGCTCGCGCTCAGTGTTCGTGCGGGCCGGCGCGGTGCACCGGGCCGTGGGCGTCGGCGCAGTGCTCGGCGGCCGACTCGCCCGGGCCGGCGATCTGCAGCAGCGCGCCCGCCTCGTCCTCGCCGACGTGGTCGACCTGGAGGGTGCTGTGGGTGATGCCGTACTCCTCGGACAGCCGGCGCTGCAGTTCGCGCCGGACGGCGTGGCAGTCGCCGCCGGGGGTGACCAGGATGTGCGCCGACAGGGCCGGCTGGTTGGAGGTGATCTCCCAGATGTGGAGGTCGTGGATCTCCTCGACCAGCGGCTCGGTGACCAGGCGGTCGGCCACCGCGTCCGGGTCGATCCCGGCGGGGGCGGCCTCCAGGAAGATCCGCCCGGAGTCCCGGACCAGCCCGATGCCCGCCTTGAGCATCAGCGCCACCACGATCAGCGAGGCGATCGCGTCGGCCCGGGCGAAGCCGGTGGTCAGCATGACCGCACCGGCCACGGCGGTGGCGATGAAGGCGTAGAGGTCGGTGAGCACGTGCTGGAAGGCGCCCTCGACGTTCAGCGAGCTGCGGTTGGCCTTGGACATGCACCAGGTGGCGGCCAGGTTGACCACGATCCCGATCAGCGCGGTGACCAGCACCAGTGAACCGGTGACCTCGGGCGGGCTGATCAGCCGGGTGATCGCCTCGTAGCCGAGCCAGGCGGAGAGGATCAGCAGGGTGACGCCGTTGGCCTGGGCGGAGAGGATCTCGGCGCGCTTGAGCCCGTAGGTGTAGCCGCCGCGGGCCGGGCGGGCGGAGAGCCGCATGGCGACCAGGGCGAGCACGATCGAGGCGGCGTCGGTGAGCATGTGCGCCGCGTCGGAGATCAGGGCCAGGGACTGGGCGGCGAAGCCGACCACGACCTCGCCGGCCATGAAGACGACGATCAGGGTGAGGGCGCTGACCAGCCAGCGGCGGTCGGCGTCGGCGGCGACGCCGTGGGAGTGGCCGCCGTGGCCCCCGTGGCCGTGCGCGTGGCCGCCGTGCCCTCCGTGGCCGTGGCCCTTCGGGTTCTGGTGGTCATGCGCATGATCATCGTGGGAATGCTCGTGCCCGGCCATCGAAGTCCTCTCTGGACGCACGGGTGGGTGGTGACGGGGTGCGATCGCCCGCACTCGAAGTGAACCGCAGAATCGACAAAGATCCAAAGGCTGTACTGGTGACCGTTGTCGTTGCCGTTCACGCGCCGCGTGTCGGGCCGCTCGGCGCCCGGATTGCCGGTGGCATAGACCCAGGTCAGGGCCGTGATCCCGGGGTCACCTGAACGGGTGAGGCGGGCTTGCGCAGCCGCGCGCCGGTCCGCGACGATCATGGCCCGTGAAGATCGCTACCGCGGAAACCGCCCGCTGGCTCTCCGAACTCGAAGCCACTGCCGAGGAGTTGATGAATCGTCATCTCGCGGCCGCCCGCGAGTGGTTCCCGCACGAGTACGTCCCCTGGAGCCTCGGCCGGGACTTCGACGGCCCGCTGGGCGGCGAGCCCTGGCGCCCCGAGCAGTCCGCGCTGGCACCCGCCGTGCGCTCCGCCCTGGTCGTCAACCTGCTGACCGAGGACAACCTGCCCGGCTACCACTGGACCATCGGCAGCCGGACCTCCCGGGACGGCGCCTGGGGCGCCTGGCTGCACCGGTGGACCGCCGAGGAGGACCGCCATGCCGCCGCCATCCGGGGCTACCTGCACGCCGCCCGCGCCGTCGACCCCGTCGCGCTGGAGCGCTCCCGGATGGCGCACCTCGCCGCCGGCACCGCCCCCGACCTCGACGGGGTGCTCGGCGTGGTCGCCTACGCCGCCGTCCAGGAGCTCGCCACCCGGGTCAGCCACCGCAACACCGGGCGGCTCAGCGGCGACCCGGTCTGCGAGCGGCTGCTCGCCCGGATCGCCCAGGACGAGAACCTCCACATGGTCTACTACCGCGAACTGCTGCGCGCGGCAGTCGAGGTGGACGCCGACCAGGTGCTCGTCACGCTCGACGCCACGATCCGCGACTTCGCCATGCCGGGCCAGGCCATGCCCGGCTTCGGCCGACTGGCCGCCGAGATCGCGGTGGCCGGCGTCTACGACCTGCGGGTGCACCACGACGAGGTGCTCGTCCCGCTGCTGCGCGCCCTCCGGGTGACCGAGCTGACCGGGCTCGGCCCCACCGGCGAACAGGCCCGCGAACGGATCGCCGCCCACCTCGCACGGACCGACGCGCGGGCCGCCCGCTTCGTCGAGCGCCGCGATCAGGCCCTCGCCGTCCGGGCCCGCCGGGCCGGTGCCGGCTGAGAGCACCGCCCGCCCGGGCCTCCGTAAGGCCCGCAAGGCCGCTCGGGCCTCCGCAAGACCGCCCGGGCCCCCGCAAGTCCACCTGGACCTCCGCAAGACCACCCGGACCGACAGACCGCCCGGACCGCAGGACCACCCGGAACAGGATCCGCATGACCGTCACCACGGCCGGCACCACCGCCGCCGACATCGAGTTCCACTACGACCTGGGCAACGACTTCTACGCCCTCTGGCTGGACGAGACCCTCGCCTACACCGCCGCCAAGTGGGACGGCATCCCCCGCGACGCGCCCGACGCCACCGCCCTGCCGCGCGCCCAGCGGGCCAAGCTCGACCACCACCTCGACCTGGTCGGCGCCCGCCCCGGCGACGGCCTGCGGCTGCTCGACGTCGGCTGCGGCTGGGGCGCCATGCTGGCGCACGCGAGCGGCGACGACCGGGTCCGCGAAGCCGTCGGGCTGACCGTCTCCCGCGCCCAGTACGAGTTCCTCGCCGCCCGTGCCCTGCCCGGCGTCGAACCCCGACTGGAGAGCTGGGAGGCCCACGACCCCGACCGGCCGTACGACGCCGTCATGGCGATGGGCTCCTTCGAGCACTTCGCCACCGCCGGGATGAGCCGGGCCGAGCGCCTCGACTGCTACGCCCGCTACTTCGCGGCCTGCCACCGCTGGCTGCGCCCCAGCGGCCGGATGTCGCTGCAGACCATCGCCTACGACGGCGCCGCCGACGGCTCCGGCCCGATCGGCGACTTCGTCGGCAACGACGTCTTCCCGACCGCCCGGCTGCCCCGGCTGAGTGAGATCGCCGCCGCCTGCGACCCGTACTTCTCGGTGGTCGCCCTCACCGCCTCCGCCGAGGACTACGCCCGCACCCTCGCCTCCTGGTCGGCCCGGCTGCTGCGGGCCCGCGAGCAGGCCGAGCGGCTGGTCGGCCCCGAGGGCTACCGGCGGTACCGGCGCTACCTGCGGGCCAGCGAGGTGACCTTCCTGCGCGGCGCGGCCACGCTGTACCGGATCGGCTTCCGGCGGCGCGACGAGCCGTTGCGGCTGTCCGCCTGATGGCCCCGACTCCTGCGACCCCGACTCCTGCGACCCCGACTCCTGCGACCCCGACTCCTGCGACCCCGACGCCTGTGGGCCCGACTCCTGCGGCCCCGGCGCCCGTGAGCTCGACTCCTGCGGCCCCGGCGCCCGTGAGCTCGCCGCCCACCGCGCGGCGGGCCTGGGCGGCGGTCGCGGTGGTCTGCGCCGCGCTGTTCCTGCTCGGCCTCGACTTCACCGTGCTCAACGTGGCCGTCCCCGGCCTGCGCGCCGACCTCGGCCCGACCCTCGCCGAGACCCAGTGGATCGTGGACGGCTACGCGCTGGCGCTGGGCGGCTGCGTGCTGGCCGGTGGTGCGCTGGGGGACCGGTACGGCCGGCGGCGCGCCTTCCTCGCCGGGCTGGCGCTGTGCGGGGCCGCCTCGGCCGCCGGGGCGCTCGGTACCGGGCCCGCCCAACTGGTCGCCGCGCGCTGCGGGATGGGCCTCGGCGCGGCCCTGTTCATGCCGGCCACCCTGTCCACCGTGGTGCACGTGCTGCGCGATCCGGTCGCCCGGAAGCGGGCGATCGGCATCTGGGCGGCGGTGGCCGGGGTCGGTGCGGTGTTCGGCCCGGTGGCGGGCGGACTGCTGGTCGACCGGTACGGCTGGCAGTCGGCGTTCTGGCTCAACGTCCCGGTCATCGCGTTGATCGGCGCGGCGGCCCTGGTCGCCGTCCCCGAGTCCCGTGCGCCGGAGGCCCGGCCGTTGGACCGGCCCGGGGCGCTGCTGTCCTGTGCCGGGCTGCTGGCCCTGGTCTGGGGCGTGATCGAGGCCCCCGGCCGGGGCTGGACCGGCCCCGCCGTGCTCACCGCCTTCGCGATCGCCGTCCTGCTGCTGGCCGCCTTCGTGCGTCGCCAACTCCGCTGCGCCGCACCGATGGTGCCGGTCCGGCTGCTGCGCGGCGGGCCGGTCTGGCCGGCCACCACCACGCTCGCGCTGATGTCCTTCGCGATGTTCGGCGCGATGTTCCTGCTCACCCTCTACCTCCAGCAGGTGCGGGGCCTGAGCGCCTGGCAGGCCGGGCTGCGGATGGTCCCGCTGTCCCTGGGGCTCGCCGTCGGCGCGCTCCTCGGGCCTCTGCTGGCACGGCCGTTGGGGGCCAGGGTGCCCTCGGCCGGCGGACTGCTGCTGATCGCCGCCGGATTCGTCCAACTCGGCCGGCTGGCCGCCGACTCGGGGGACGGGCGGGTGCTGCTCTTCGAGGCCCTCGCCGGGCTCGGTGCCGGGCTGCTCGCCCCGGTCGCCACCGAGGTGGTGATGAGCGCCGTCCCGGTCGCCGCGGCCGGGGTCGGCTCGGCGCTCAACGACGCCACCCGGCAGGTCGGTTCGACCCTCGGCGTGGCGGTGCTCGGCTCCGTCCTCGCCACCTCGCTCACCGGCGCCGCTCCCGGCGACCCGGCCGCCTTCACCGACGGTCTGGCGGCCGCCGCCGTCGTCGGCGGCGCGGTGGCCCTGCTCGGCGCCGCGCTGGCCTGGACCCGGCTGCCCGGGCGGCGGGCTGCCGCCTCCGCCGTCATCGACACCCTCAACACCCCCAGCTGAAAGGAAACTTCACCATGCCCAGCAGCTACGAGACGATCCGCGCCTGCCTGATCGACGAGTTCGACGTCTCCCCGGCCGTGGTCACCCCCGACGCCACCCTCGCCTCGCTCGCCCTCGACAGCCTCGCCCTGGTCGAACTCTCCCTGGTGGTCGAGGAGAAGCTCGGCGTCACCGTCGCCGACATCGGCCCGGACCGCACCCTCGGCGAACTCGCCGCCCACGCGGACGCCACCCTGGCCCGGGAATCGGTCAGTTGAGCCCGCTGCGTTCCTCTGCCCCGTCCCGTCCGCTGGCTCCGTCCCATTCGATGGTCGCCGTCACCGGACTCGGCCTGGTCACCCCGGCCGGGAGCGGCGCCGACGCCGTCTGGGAGCACTTCCTCGGCGCCGCGCCCACCGCCCGCCCCGACCCCGAACTCCTCGGCCTGAACGTCGACTTCTCCTGCCGGGTCGCCGACTTCGACCCGCCCGCCCTGCTCGGCGGGCGGCTCGCCCGGCGCCTCGACCGGTTCAGCCAGCTGGCTGTGGTCGCCGCCCGCCAGGCCGTCGCCGACGCCGGGCTCGACCCGGCGCACTGGGACGGCACCCGGGTCGGCGTCGTCCTCGGGGTCAGCGCCACCAGCGTGCAGACCCACGTGGTCGAGTACGGCCGGCTCGCCGCGGGCCGGGCCGACCGGATCTCCCCGCTGATGATCCCGCGTTCCATCCCCAACATGGCCGCCGGCGAGGTCAGCCTCGACCTCGGCGCCCTCGGCCCCGGCCTGGTCGTCAGCACCGCCTGCGCCTCCGGCACCAGCGCGCTCGCCCTCGGCAGCGACCTGATCCGGGCCGGAACCTGCGACCTCGTGCTGGCCGGCGGCACCGACAGCGCCCGCTCCGCGATGACCTGCGTCGGCTTCGACCGCCTCGGCGCGCTCTCCCGCCGCCGCCACGACCCGGCCGGCGCCTCCCGGCCCTTCGACGCCGACCGGGACGGCTTCGTCCTCGGCGAAGGAGCGGGCGTCCTGCTGCTCGAACGTACCGACCACGCCCGGGCCCGCGGCGCCCGCGTCCGCGGGTACCTCGCCGGGCACGGCGCCGGCGGCGACGCCCACCACTTCACCGCCCCGCACCCCGGCGGCGACGGATTGGCCCGGGCCGTACGGGCGGCACTCGCCGACGCGGGGCTGGCACCCGAGGAGATCGGGCACGTCAACGCGCACGGCACCGGCACCACGCTCAACGACCCCGCCGAGGCGGCGGCCCTGCGGCAGGTCTTCCGCCGGCCGCCGCCGGTCACCGCCAACAAGAGCGTGATCGGCCACACCATGGGCGCGGCCGGCGCCATCGAGGCGGCCCTCACCGTGCTCGCGCTCCAGCACCGGCTGGTCCCGCCCACCGCCAACCTCGACCGGCTCGACGACGCCATCCGCCTCGACGTGGTCACCAAGGCGCCCCGTCCGGTCGACGCCCCCTCCGCCCTGTCCGTCTCCTGCGGCTTCGGCGGGCAGAACGCCGCCGTCGTCCTCACCGCCGCCTGACCGCCCTCCCGCCCGACCCCGGAGTCCATCCCCCCATGCGCCGCCTCGCCCACCGGCTCGCCCGGCTGTACCTGCGCCTGCTCGCCCACCGGCCGCCCACCGACTGGTTCGTCCCGGTCGCCGACGGCCGGTACGGCTCCGCCCCGGACGCCGCCGACCACCCGCTCACCCTGCTGATGCTCGGCGACTCGCTCGCCCAGAGCTTCGGCGCCCACCGCCCCGAGCAGACCCTCGGCGCCCTGCTCGCCACCGGCCTCGCCGAGGGCACCGGCCGGCCCGTCGACCTGCGGGTCCACGCCCGGGCCGGCGCCACCACCGCCGCCGTCGGCCGCCAAGTCCTGCGCGCCGCCCGGCTGCGGCCCGGCGTCGCCGTACTGATCGTCGGCGGCAACGACGTCCTGCTGCCCGCCCCGCTCGGCCGCGCCGCCCGCCGGCACGCCCACCTCGCCCGCACCCTCCGCGAGGCCGGCTGGCAACTCGTCGTCGTCCCCTGCCCCGACCCCGGCTACGCGCCCGGCTTCCGCACCTCCGTCCGCTGGATCGGCCACCACCGCTCCACCCGCCTCGCCCGCCTCCACACCCGCACCGCCACCCGCACCGACGCCCACCTCGCCCCCACCTCCGGCCCCGATTTCCACCACCGCGCCGCCCAACTCCTCGGCCCCGACGGCATCCACCCCTCCCCGCACGGCTACGCCACCCACGCCACCCGCATGCTCCCCACCCTCCTCACCGCCGCCACCCACCTCCCCACCCCAGCCCCCGCCCCTGCCCCAGCAACCACCCGCTGACCCCTCGCCCCCACCCCCCTCGCCCCCACCCCCGCCCGGACGCCCCCCCCCGCCCGAAACCCCAACCACCCGGACGGAGCGCTCCCGGTGAAGCCGCCCGGGACCGACCGGGCTATCACCCGGAC
>NZ_JBHYGR010000224.1:0-8893 GCF_042738155.1 Kitasatospora sp. NPDC059088
GTACGTCCAGTACGAGGCCGACTCGGGCGCACGCCCAGCCGGGCGCCCAACGCCGCGCGCTGATCTGCCAAGATCCGCCGGACAGGCCCTAGCCGCCCCGCCGAGCATGACCGCCGGTGCCGGCCCGGCGCGTGCCCTCCGGGCCAGCCGCGACTCCGTCACCACGCCACCCCTGCCCCTCCTGCCGCACCGCCCCGACGCCCCGCACCGCCTCGACGAGGAGCACACACCCCGCGATGACCGCCAAGCCCGAGACCCCTGCCGCCGTTGCCGCCCGCACCGCCGCCCCCGCCGTCGAGGTGCCGCCCGCCGTCGAGGTGCCGCCCGGCGCCGTCGCCGTGGTCGGCCTGGCCTGCCGGCTCCCCGGTGCGCCCGACCCGGCGGCGTTCTGGGAGCTGCTGCGCGAGGGCCGGGACGCCGTCGGCGAGCCCCCCGCCGACCGCTGGCCGGCGGACACCCCCGGTGTGCCGCGCGCGGGCGCCTTCCTGGAGCGGATTGACACCTTCGACGCCGCCTTCTTCGGGATCTCGCCGCGTGAGGCGGCGGCGATGGACCCGCAGCAGCGGCTGGTGCTGGAACTCGGCTGGGAGGTGCTGGAGGACGCCGGCCGGCTGCCCGCCCGGCTGCGCGACAGCCGTACCGGGGTGTTCGTCGGCGCCTTCCTGGACGACTACGCGGCACTGGTGCACCGGCAGGGCCCGGGCTCGGTGGACCGGCACACGCTGACCGGCCTCAACCGGGGCATGATCGCCAACCGGCTCTCCTACCAGCTGGGCCTGCGCGGTCCGAGCCTGACCGTGGACACCGCGCAGTCCTCCTCCCTGGCCGCCGTCCACCTGGCCGCCGAGAGCCTGCGCCGCGGCGAGTCCGACCTCGCCCTCGTCCTCGGGGTGAACCTGATCGCCGCGCCGGACAGCACGCTCGGCGCGGCCCGCTTCGGCGGCCTGTCCCCGCACGGCCGCAGCCGTCCGCTCGACGCGGCCGCCGACGGGTACGCGCGCGGCGAAGGCGGTGTCGCGGTGCTGCTCAGGCCGCTGGCCGCGGCGCTGGCGGACGGCGACCCGGTGTACGGCGTGCTGCTGGGCAGCGCCCTCGGCAACGACGGCGCCACCGACGGCCTGACCGTGCCCGGCGCCGACGGCCAGGCCGAGGTGCTGGCGGCCGCCTACCGCCGGGCCGGGGTGGACCCGGCCGCCGTCCAGTACGTCGAGCTGCACGGCACCGGCACGGCCGTCGGCGACCCGGTGGAGGCCACCGCGCTCGGCCGGGTGCTGGGGGCCGGCCGGGCCGCGGACGCCCCGCTGCTGGTCGGTTCGGCGAAGAGCAACGTCGGCCACCTGGAAGGGGCGGCCGGCCTGGTCGGCCTGGTGAAGACGGTGCTCGCGCTGCACCACGGCGAGCTGCCGCCGACCCTGCACCACCGCACCCCCAACCCGGCCGTCGACCTGACGGAGCTGCGGCTGCGGGTCGCCACCGAGCGCACCCCCTGGCCCGGTGCCGCGACGGCGGCCCGGCTGGCCGGGGTCAGCTCCTTCGGCATGGGCGGCACGGACGTCCACGTCGTGCTGACCGGCGCCCCGCCGGTGCCCGCGCCCGCCCCCCGCCCGGCGCCCCTGCCCGCGCCGGTACTGCTCTCCGGCCGCGGCCGCCCGGCGCTGCGCGGACAGGCCGCCGCCCTGCGCGCGCACCTGGCCGCGCACCCCGCGCTCGGCCCGGCCGAACTCGCCGGCCCGCTCGCCCTCGCCCGGACCTCCTTCGAGGACCGCGCCGTCCTGGTGGCCGAGGACCGGGCCGGGCTGCTCGCCGCGCTGGACGCGCTGGCCGCCGGGCGGGAGGCCCCCGGGGCGGTCACCGGCACAGCGGGCGCCGTCGGTGGCACCGCCTTCCTGTTCCCCGGCCAGGGCAGCCAGCGCCCCGGCGTCGGACGCGGACTGTACGCGCGCTTCCCGGCGTTCGCGGCCGCACTGGACGAGACCCTGGCCGCCCTCGACCCGCACCTCGACCGGCCGCTCGGCAGCCTCCTGTTCGCCGAACCCGGAAGCCCCGAGGGCGAGTTGCTGGACCGCACCGAGTACACCCAGCCGGCGCTGTTCGCGCTCGGCAACGCGCTGCACGCCCTGCTGCGCTCCTGGGGGGTGACCCCGGACGCCGTGGCCGGGCACTCCATCGGCGAGATCGCCGCCGCCCACGCCGCCGGGGTGCTCACCCTGGCCGACGCCGCCGTCCTGATCACCGCCCGGGGCCGGCTGATGGCCGAACTGCCCACGGGCGGTGCGATGGTGGCGGTGGAGGCCGCCGAGGAGGAGGTGCTGGACCGGCTGTCCGGCCGGGAGGGCGAGGTGGGCATCGCCGCGGTCAACGGCCCGCGCGCCGTCGTCCTGTCCGGGGCCGAAGCGGCCGTCCTCGCGGTGGCCGCCGAGCTCGCCGCGCTGGGGCGGCGCACCCGCCGACTGCGGGTCAGTCATGCCTTCCACTCCCCGCTGATGGACCCGGCGCTGGAGCGGTTCCGCGCGGTCGCCGCCGGGCTGACGTACGCGCCGCCCCGGCTGCCGCTGGTCTCCACCCTCACCGGCCGCCCGGTCGCGGCGGACACCCTGGCCGACCCCGAGCACTGGGTGCGGCACGCCCGTGAGGCCGTCCGCTTCGCCGACGCGGTGCGCGCCCTGCACGGCCTCGGCGTGCGCACCCACCTCGAACTCGGCCCGGACGCGGTGCTCACCGCGCTCGCCCGGTCCACGGCGGCGGCCGACGGGCCGGGCGCCGAGGTCGCGGGCGCCGCGCTGCTGCGGCGGGGGCGGCCGGAGCCGGCGAGTGTGCTCGGCGCGGTCGGGCTGCTGCACGCCCGGGGCGGCGAGGTCGACTGGGCGCGGTACTTCGGTCCGGGCGCGGGTGAGGGTGAGGGCGAGGGTGCGGGTGCTGCTGCGGCCCGGGCGGTCGCGCTGCCGACGTACGCGTTCCAGCGGGAGCGGTACTGGCTGGCGGGGGCGGACGCCCTCCCGGGCGGACCGGGCACGGCCGCCGAGCGCGAGCCCGTGCCAGCGGCCGAGCCCGTCGGCGCCGCTGAGCCCGTTCCCGCCGCCGAGCCCGAGCCCGTTCCGGCGGCGCCGGTACGGCGGCCGGACGGCGAGCTGCTGGACCTCGTCCGGGCCCAGGCCGCCGTAGTGCTGGGCCACCCCAGCCCGCACACCCTGGACGGCCGACGGACCTTCAAGGACCTCGGCCTGGACTCGCTGGGCGCCGTCGAACTGGCCGACCGCCTGACCGCCGCCACCGGGCTCGCGCTGTCCGCGTCCGCCGTCTACGACCACCCGACCCCGGAGGCCCTGGCCCGGCACCTGCGCGGTGACGAGCGGGAGGTGTCGGTGGTGCGGGCGGTGGTGGTGGACGAGCCGGTGGCGATCGTGGGGATGGCGTGCCGGTATCCGGGTGGGGTGGGTTCGCCGGAGGAGTTGTGGCGGTTGGTGGTGGAGGGTCGGGATGCGATCTCGTCGTTCCCCTCGGACCGGGGCTGGGACCTCGACGCGCTCTACCACCCCGACCCCGACCACCCGGGCACCAGCTACGCCCGGCACGGCGGATTCCTCACCGGCGCGGGCGGGTTCGACGCGGAGTTCTTCGGGATCTCGCCGCGTGAGGCGGCGGCGATGGACCCGCAGCAGCGGCTGGTCCTGGAGTCGTCCTGGGAGGCGCTGGAGTCGGCCGGGATCGACCCGGCCGACCTGCACGGCAGCCGCACCGGCGTCTACGTCGGCGCCACCGCGATGGAGTACGGTCCGCGCCTCTCCGAAGGCTCCGACGGCGCGGACGGCTTCGTGCTCACCGGCAGCACGACCAGCGTGATCTCCGGCCGGGTCGCGTATGCCTTCGGCCTGGAGGGCCCGGCGGTGACGGTGGACACCGCGTGCTCCTCCTCGCTGGTCGCACTGCACCAGGCTGCCGCCGCGCTGCGCACCGGGGACTGCGACCTGGCTCTCGCCGGTGGCGTGACGGTGATGTCGAGCCCCGGCATGTTCGTGGAGTTCAGTCGGCAGCGGGGGTTGTCGGTGGACGGTCGGTGCCGGTCGTTCGCGGCGGGTGCGGACGGGACGGGGTGGAGTGAGGGGGTGGGGGTGCTGGTGGTGGAGCGTTTGTCGGATGCGGTGCGTCACGGGCATCGGGTGTTGGCGGTGGTGCGGGGTTCGGCGGTGAATCAGGACGGTGCGTCGAACGGTTTGACGGCGCCGAACGGGCCTTCGCAGGAGCGGGTGATCCGGGCGGCGTTGTCGGCTGCGGGGTTGGGCACGACGGATGTGGATGTGGTGGAGGCGCACGGGACGGGGACGCGGCTCGGGGATCCGATCGAGGCGCAGGCGTTGCTGGCGACCTACGGCCAGGAGCGTTCTGTTGAGCGGCCGTTGTGGTTGGGGTCGTTGAAGTCGAACATCGGGCATGCGCAGGCGGCTGCGGGTGTGGGTGGTGTGATCAAGATGGTGCGGGCTCTGGCGGAGGGGGTGTTGCCGGGGTCGTTGTATGCGGGGGAGCCGTCGCCGTTGGTGGACTGGGCTTCGGGTGGGGTGGAACTGCTGGCCGGGGCGCGGGAGTGGCCGGAGGTGGGTCGTGCGCGTCGGGCGGGGGTGTCGTCCTTCGGGATCAGTGGGACGAACGCGCACGTGATCCTGGAGCAGGCGCCGGAGGTCGCGCTGTCTTCGGAGGAGGTGGTGGAGCCGTCGGGGGTGGTGGCCTGGCCGGTGTCGGCGCGTACCGACGCGGCGTTGCGCGCCCAGGCCGCACGACTGCTGGCCTACACCGAGCGGCACCCGGACGTGGACCCGGGCACGCTGGGCCGGGCCCTGGTCTCCACCCGCTCCGCTTTCGAGCGGCGGGCGGTGGTGCTGGGCTCGGAGCGCTCCGAACTGCTGGACGGCCTCCGGGCGTTGGCGACCGGTACGGATGCCTCCGGCTCCTCCGGGCCGGTCACCGGCTCCGCCCGTGACGGTGGTCGTACGGCGTTCGTGTTCACGGGTCAGGGCAGTCAGTGGTCGGGTATGGGGCATGGGTTGTACGGGGCGTTCCCGGTGTTCGCGGCGGCGTTCGACGAGGTGTGCGCGGCGTTCGATCCGTTGTTGGGGCGGTCGTTGCGGGAGGTGGTGTTCGAGGGCGGGGAGCTGCTGGACCGTACGGAGTTCACTCAGCCGGCGTTGTTCGCGGTGGAGGTGGCGCTGTACCGGTTGGCGGTGTCGGCGGGTGTGACGGCGGATGTGGTGGCCGGGCATTCGATCGGCGGGGTGGTGGCGGCGTTCGTGGCGGGTGCGTTCTCGCTGCACGATGCTGCGGTGTTGGTGGCGGCCCGGGGCCGGTTGATGGGGTCGGCGCGTTCGGGTGGGGCGATGGTGGCGGTGGAGGCCGCGGAGGAGGAGGTGCTGGCCGAACTGGTGGGCCTGGAGGGGTCGGTGTCGTTGGCGGCGGTGAACGGGCCGCGTTCGGTGCTGCTCTCCGGTGACGACGGCGCGGTGCTGGAGCTGGCCGGGCGGTGGCGTGAACGCGGGCGCAGGGTCAAGCAGCTGACGGTCAGTCATGCGTTCCATTCGCCGCACATGGACGGCGTGTTGGAGGAGTTCACGCGGGTGGCGGGCGGGGTGGTGTTCGCGGAGCCGCTGCTGCCGGTGGTCTCCGACCTGACCGGCGGCCTGGCCACGGCGGAGGAGTTCGCGGACCCGGCGTACTGGGCGCGGCACATCCGTTCGGCGGTGCGCTTCCACGACGTCGTGCAGACGCTGCACGAGCAGGGCGTCACCCGCTACCTGGAACTCGGCCCCGACGCCGTCCTCACCCCGCTCGTCCGGGAGGCGCTGGACCAGGACGCCGACCCCGTAGCCGTCCTCCCGCTCGCCCGTCGCGGCCGTCCGGAGGTCCGCGTCCTGGCGGACGCGCTGGCCCGGCTGTACGCCGCCGGCGCCCCGGCCGAGGTGCTGCGGCCGCTGCTGCCCGGCCCGGCGGTCCCACTGGACCTGCCCACCTACCCGTTCCAGCACGCCCACTACTGGTCGGCGCCCCGCCCGGTCACCGACGCCGCCGCCCTCGGGCTGGCCGAGGCCGGCCACCCCCTGCTGGCCGCCGCCGTCGGGACCGCCGAGGACGGCGGACTGCTGCTCACCGGCCGGATCTCCCCGGCCGGGCAGGCCTGGCTCGCGGAGCACGAGATCCTCGGCACCCCGCTGCTGCCCGGCACCGCCTTCCTGGAACTGGCGCTGGCCGCCGCCGCCCGCATCGGTGCCGACGGCGTCGAGGAGCTGACCCTGCACGCCCCGCTGCCGCTGCCCGCCGACGGCGCCGTCCAACTCCAGCTCGCGGTCGGCCCGTCGGACGGGAACGGGCGCCGGACCCTGGCCGTCCACGCCCGCCCCCAGCGCCCCGGCCAGGAGGACGGCGAGGGTTGGACCAGGCACGCCGAGGGCCTGCTCGCCGAGGGCTCGCTCGCCGACGGCTCGCTCACCGAGGCCCTTCCGGGGGCGGCTCCGGCGGCCGCGCCGGAGCTCGCCGCCTGGCCGCCGGCCGGCGCCGAACCGCTGGACCCGGACGCCCTGTACGCCCGGCTGCTCGCCCGGGGGTACGCGTACGGCCCCGCCTTCCAGGGCGTGCGCGCGGCCTGGCGGCTCGGCCCGGAGCTGTTCGCCGAACTCGCGCTGGGCGACGAACAGGCGCTCTCCGCCGAGGCGTTCGGCATCCATCCGGCCCTGCTGGACGCCGCCCTGCACCCGCTGGTGGACGCCGAGAGCGCCGACCGGGCCGCCGGGGGCGGCCTGCCGCTGCCGTTCTCCTTCGGTGCCGTCCGGCTGCACGCCCAGGGAGCGGCCCTGCTGCGGGTCCGCTGGACACCGGGCGCCGAAGGGGCCGCCCTCGCGGCCTTCGACGTCGAGGGCCGGCCCGTGCTGTCCGTCGGCTCGCTCGCCCTGCGCACCGCGACACCCGCCGACGCCGCCGACCGGTCCGCCGAGCGCGGGGCGCTGCACCGCCTCGACTGGATCCCCGTGCCGGTCGACGCCCGGCCCGCCCCCGGGCGGACCCTGCTGCTGGGGCCCGCACCGCAGGGCCTGTCCGCGCTGCCCGTTCTCTCGGACCCGGCCGCACTGCGCGCCGCCCTCGACGCGGGGCAGCCCGCCCCCGGGACCGTCCTCGCCGTCCTGCCGGACACCGGCGCCGACCGGCCCGCCGCAGCGCGCGAGCTCACCCGCGAAGCGCTGCGGCTCGCCCAGGACTGGCTGGCCGACGAGCGCTTGGCGGACACCGTCCTCGCCGTCCTCACCCGGCACGCGGTCGCCGCCACCGCCGCCACGGGCGCCACCGCCGCCACGGCCGACGGTCCCGCGCCCGACCCGGCCGCGGCCGCCGTCTGGGGGCTGCTGCGCAGCGCCCAGAGCGAGCACCCCGACCGCTTCCGGCTCGTCGACCTGGACGACGACCCGGCCTCGGCCGCCGCGCTCCCGGCCGCCCTGGCCACCGGCCTGCCCCAACTCGCCCTGCGCGCGGGCGCGGTACTCCGACCCGTGCTCCAGCCCGTGCCGTCACCCCGCCCGTCCCGACCGGCCGACGGCGTCGCGACGGGCCGGACCGACGGCGCTGCACCGGCCCAGACCGGCGGCCCCGCGCCGGACCTGACCGGGGGCACCGTCCTGATCACCGGCGGCACCGGCGGCCTGGGCGGCCTGCTCGCCCGCCACCTGGTGGAGCGGCACGGCGTCCGACGGATGCTGCTGGTCAGCCGCCGTGGCCCGGCGGCCCCCGGAGCGGCCGAGACCGCCGCCGAACTGACCGCCCTGGGCGCGGAGGTGGTCCTCGCCGCCGCCGACACCGGAGACCGGGCCGCGCTGGCCGCCCTCCTCGCCGACCTGCCGACCGACCGTCCGTTGCGCGCGGTCCTCCACCTCGCCGGAATCGTGGACGACGCCACCCTCACCGGACTCGACGCCGACCGGATCGCCCGGGTGCTGCGGCCCAAGGCGGACGCCGCCTGGCACCTGCACGAGCTCACCGCCGACCTCGACCTGGCCGCCTTCGTCCTGTTCTCCTCCGTCTCGGGCATCACCGGCACCGCCGGCCAGGGCGGCTACGCGGCCGCCAACAGCTTCCTGGACGCGCTCGCCCAGCACCGCCGGACACTCGGCCTGCCCGCCCTCTCGCTGGCCTGGTCGCTCTGGGCCGACCAGGACGGCATGGCCGGCGCCCTGGACGCCGAGGCCCTCCGCCGCTGGAGCCGCAGCGGGCTGCCGCCGCTGGACACCACGGCCGCACTGGAGCTGTTCGACGCGGCGCTCGCCGGAACCGCCCTGCTCGCCCGAGCCGACACACTCGCCGGATCCGCCCCGTTCGCCGGAGCCGACCCGCTGCTGGTACCGGCCAGGATCGACCGGGCCGCACTGCGCGCCCGCGCCGCCGAGGGACCGCTGCCGGCCCCGCTGCGCGGCCTGGTCCGCACCCCGCTGCGCCGCAGTGCCGCCGCGCGCGCCGGAGGACCGGCGGGCGGCACCGGCTGGGCCGAGCGCACCGCCGCCCTCCCCGAGGCCGAACGCGCCCGGACGGCAGCGGAGTTGGTGCGCGGAGCGGTGGCCGCCGTGCTCGGGCACAGCGGCACGGACACCGTCGACCCGGACCGTGCCTTCAAGGACCTCGGCCTGGACTCGCTGACCGCCGTGGAACTGCGCAACCGCCTCAACACCGCGACGGGCCTGCGACTGCCCGCCACCGTCGTCTTCGACCAGCCCTCCCCGGCCGCCCTGGCCCGGCGCCTGCTCGCCGAGCTGGACGGCACCCGGACCGTGGACCGGGAGGTGTCGGTGGTGCGGGCGGTGGTGGTGGACGAGCCGGTGGCGATCGTGGGGATGGCGTGCCGGTATCCGGGTGGGGTGGGTTCGCCGGA
>NZ_JBHYGR010000225.1:0-1562 GCF_042738155.1 Kitasatospora sp. NPDC059088
CAACACCTCCTGGCCACCTGGAACGGCACATGCCCGACCTGCCAGCGACCACTGCCCAGACCAAGACCAGCCCCGACCTAACAAAGCACTACTAGACCTCGGGCCGCATCATCCCCGCGGCGGGGGCCTGGCCGGGCGGGACGGTGGTGCTGAGGGGCTGTCCGAGGGCGCTGTGCTTGACCCAGTCCGTCCAGTCGATGTTCCAGTCCCCGAAGCCGTTGCCGAAGGGCTCCATGGTGGCGCCGCGGCTGTTCACCACCGTCACCAGGTCCCCCACCCGGGTGTTGTCGTAGAACCACTCGGCGTTGTCGGTGCTCATCCCGGTACAGCCGTGGCTGACGTTCTCGTAGCCCTGGGAGCCGACCGACCAGGGCGCCGCGTGGACGTACTCGCCGCTCCAGGTCACCCGGGTGGCCCACTTCACGTCCAGGTCGTAGGACTCGGAACTGCCGGCCGCTATGCCGATCGTCTCGCCGCTCATCCGGACGGAACGCTCCTGGCCGAGCACCACCTTGATGCCGTTGCGGGTGTCGAAGCCGGGCTTGCCGGTGGTGACCGGGATGGTCCGGACCGTCACGCCGTCACGCTTGAGGGTGAGTTCGTGGGCGGCCGCGTCGATCACCGACTCGACCCGCGCGCCGATCCGCAGCTTCAGCGCACTGCGGTCGCCGCCGTAGAGGCCGTCCGAGATCCGGCTGCCGGTGCCGTCGAAGGCCAGCGAGACGGTCGTACCGGTCGGCCAGTAGTCCTCCGGGCGGAAGTGCAGGTTCTTGTCGTCCACCCAGTACCAGGCGCCGGTGACGGCGGGCTGGGAGGTCACGGTCAGCGCCCGTTCGACCTCCTGGCGGGCCTGGGGGTCCTTCACCGCCTCGGAGAGCTGCGCGGTGAGCGGCTGGCCCACCCCGTAGACGCCGCTGCCCGAGGAGTCCGGGCCGAGCTTGGCGGTGAGCAGGCGCTGGGCGGCCAGGGTGGAGAAGTTCTGGGTGGTGTCGCCGCGCCCGTTCCGGCCGTCGTCGGCGGAGATCCGGACGGCGTACGCGGTGTTCGCCCGCAGCCGGCCGGTGGTCTGCCAGCTGTGCTGGTCGTCGGCGAGCTTGCCGGCCACCACCCGGCCGTCCGGGTCGACCACGGTGACGTCGGTGAGCCGGCTGCCCGCCACCGCGGTGACGGTGACCGGCTTGGAGGGGTCGACCTTGCCCTCGGCCGAGAGGTGGACGAGCGGTCCCGCGTCGATCCGGTGCGGCCCGGCGGCCTCGTCCCGGCCGGACGAGCAGGCGGCCAGCGGGGCCAGCACTGCGAGCGCCAGCGAGATGCTGCCGATGCCTGCGATTGTGCGCCTGTCGGCCATGACCGCCTCCGAGGGGTTCGCACGATTCGTACGATTGATCAGATCGTAGGAACGCCCTGGGGCGAGCGACATCCGAGCGACCCTCCGTTCACCCGGGTGAGTGAGGCGGTCACCCCCGGGACGCAGCAGGGCCCGGGGGGCGGCCGCTGGGGGGCGGGGCCGCGCGCCGCGGGCGGGGCCCGCGGGAGATTGCGGGAGCGCCCGCGGGAGACAG
>NZ_JBHYGR010000225.1:1572-8846 GCF_042738155.1 Kitasatospora sp. NPDC059088
ACCCCCGCGCGCCCCGCCGCGCCGCGGGGGGGGGCGGCCGCGCCCCCCGCGCGCGCGGGGGGGCGGGCACGCCGGTGGGGGCGCCCCCGGCCCTGTCGCCGGAGGCGGAACCTACTGGTTCTGGTTCTCGCCCCGGTAGAACTCGAAGACCCATCCAAAGATGCCGATCAGGATGATCGGGGCGGCCCAGAACATCAGCCACCAGCCGAAGATCACGCCCATGAACGCGAGCGCGCCACCGAGCGCCAGCGAGAGCGGCTGCCAGCTGTGCGGGGCGAAGAAGCCCAGCTCGCCGGCGTCGTCCGCCACCTCGGCCTCGGGGTTGTCACCCGCGCCGCTGTCCACCCGACGGGCGGTGAAGGCGAGGTAGTAGCCGATGAAGGCGCAGAGCGCGAAGGCCAGGAACAGCGCGGTGGTGCCGGCGGCCTCCAGGCCCGGGCCGTCCTTCGCGTTGCTGGTCCACAGGCCGTACGTGATGGCCATCGCCAGCACGAAGACCGACAGGCCCAGGAAGATCTTTCCCTGTTCCTTCATCAGGCGTCACCCTCCTGCTTGCCCTTGCCCAGCTTCGGGGCGTCGTACTTCGCCGGGGTCACACCCGCGAGGTGCTTGGCCGGCTCGCCGTGGTTCTCCAGGTAGTCCAGCGCGGCGATCTCCGGGTGGTGGAGGTCGAAGGCCGGGGATTCGGAGCGGATCCGGGGCAGGGTGAGGAAGTTGTGCCGCGGCGGCGGGCAGGAGGTCGCCCACTCCAGGGAGCGGCCGAAGCCCCACGGGTCGTCCGCGGTGACCTTCTCGCCGTACTTGGCGGTCTTCCAGACGTTGTAGAGGAACGGCAGGATCGACAGGCCGAGCACGAAGGAGCCGATGGTCGAGACGGTGTTCAGGGTGGTGAACCCGTCCGAGGCCAGGTAGTCGGCGTAACGGCGGGGCATGCCCTCGGCGCCCAGCCAGTGCTGCACCAGGAAGGTGGTGTGGAAGCCGAAGAACAGCGTCCAGAAGGTGATCTTGCCGAGGCGCTCGTCCAGCATCTTGCCGGTCATCTTCGGCCACCAGAAGTGGAAGCCGGCGAACATCGCGAAGACGACGGTGCCGAAGACCACGTAGTGGAAGTGGGCGACGACGAAGTACGAGTCCGAGACGTGGAAGTCGATCGGCGGCGAGGCCAGCAGGACACCGGTCAGACCACCGAAGAGGAAGGTGACCAGGAAGCCGACCGTCCAGAGCATCGGCGTCTCGAAGCTCAGCGAGCCCTTCCACATGGTGCCGACCCAGTTGAAGAACTTCACACCGGTCGGGACCGCGATCAGGAAGGTCATGAAGGAGAAGAACGGCAGCAGCACCTGCCCGGTGACGTACATGTGGTGCGCCCACACCGTCACGGACAGACCGGCGATCGCGATGGTGGCCGCGATCAGGCCGGAGTAGCCGAACATCGGCTTGCGGCTGAAGACCGGGATGATCTCCGACACGATGCCGAAGAACGGCAGCGCGATGATGTACACCTCGGGGTGGCCGAAGAACCAGAACAGGTGCTGCCACAGCATCGCCCCGCCGTTGGCGGGATCGAAGACGTGGGCCCCGAACTTGCGGTCCGCCTCCAGGGCGAACAGCGCGGCGGCCAGCACCGGGAAGGCCAGCAGGACCAGCACCGAGGTCAGCAGGACGTTCCAGACGAAGATCGACATCCGGAACATCGTCATGCCCGGAGCGCGCATGCAGATGATCGTGGTGATGAAGTTGACCGCACCGAGGATCGTGCCGAAGCCGGAGAAGGCCAGACCCATGATCCACATGTCGCCGCCGACGCCGGGCGAGTGCACCGCGTCCGACAGCGGGGAGTAGGCGAACCAGCCGAAGTCGGCGGCGCCGTTCGGGGTCACGAAGCCCGCCACCGCGATGGTCGAACCGAAGAGGTACAGCCAGTACGCGAACATGTTCAGACGCGGGAACGCCACGTCCGGGGCGCCGATCTGGAGCGGCATGATCCAGTTCGAGAAGCCCGCGAACAGCGGCGTCGCGAACATCAGCAGCATGATCGTGCCGTGCATCGTGAACGCCTGGTTGAACTGCTCGTTCGACAGGATCTGGGTCCCGGGACGAGCCAGCTCGGCGCGCATGACCAGGGCGAGGATGCCACCGATCAGGAAGAAGGCGAACGACGTGCCCAGGTACAGGGTGCCGATCGTCTTGTGGTCAGTGGTGGTCAACCACTTGATGATGGTCGAACCCGGCTTGCGGGTCCGCTGCGCCCCGACCGTGACGGCCTCGGCGCCCCCGCCGGCCGCGGCGGGCTCGTTGAGGATGGTCACTTCTCTTCACTTCCCATGCTGATGAGGCCGGAAGGCACCGCACCGTTCTGGCCCTTGGCGCGGAGCTCAGCCAGGTGCTTGTCGTAGTCGGCACGGTCGACGACCTTGACGTTGAACAGCATGCGCGAGTGGTCGTAACCACAGAGTTCGGCGCACTTGCCCATGTAGTCACCCTTGACGGTCGGGGTGACCTCGAACTTGTTCACCACGCCCGGTACGACGTCCATCTTCATCATGAAGTTGACGGGCCAGAAGTCGTGGATGACGTCCCGAGAGGTGAGCCGGAACTGCACCGTCTCGTTGACCGGCAGCCAGAGCGTCGGGACCACCTTGGGCGTACCGACTTCGTACGCGGCGTCCTTGTTGGCCGGGTCGGGGGTCTCGGTGTTCTCGTAGTTGAACGCCCAGCTCCACTGGAAACCGACCACGTTGACGTAGTGCTGCGGCTTCGCGGAGACATGCGTCAGCTTCGACTCGTCGCGGGCGACGAAGTAGAAGAGGACCGAGACGATGATGATGGGGACCGCGGTGTAGAGCGCCTCGATGGGCACGTTGTACCGGGTCTGCGGGGGGATCTCCACGCCGGTGCGCTTGCGCCGGTGGAAGATCACGCTCCAGATGATCAGACCCCACATCAGTACGCCGACCACCAGCGCCGCGATCCAGGAGCCCTGCCACATCTGGAGGACCATGGGTCCTTCCTTCGTGACCGGACTCGGGAGGCCAAGCCTGGGGAGGTCGTTGGCCGAGCAGCCGGTGGCGGTCGCGATGACGAGGCCCAGTGCCAGCGCCTGAGGCAGCTTCCGCCGCATCGTGCGCCGCGGCGAGCGGTCGGAGCCGTTGGGACTCACGTAGCGCCTTCCCGAAGTCTCGCCCGCCTTCGCGTCGCACCGGGAGGGGAGTGTGAGCCCCTCCGGCGACCCGTCCACGGGCACGGTTTGAATGCTTATGCGGGCCAAACCCTACTCCAGCCTTATGCGCTCCTGACGGGCAGCCCCCGGTAACGCGCCGCCCGGTCGCCCGATCAGGCCCGGCAGGCGCTGCGCCGCAGGTCATCCCAGGCATTCGAGGTCCTTACGCCCGATCGGGGGATGACCTCGAACAACGCGGGTGACGGCCCGTCGGCACCGGACGAAGCGGACATTCGGGGTGATCGACTGACGGCCGGTGAGCAATGCGGACCGAGCCGCGCGGCTCCGGGTGTGTCGTTAAATGTGACCGTGTACTTCGACGTGGCCTCGACGGCCCCTCTGCACCCCGTCGCGCGGCAGGCCCTGACCGCCGCCCTGGACGAGGGCTGGGCCGATCCGGCCCGGCTGTACCGCTCCGGCCGGCAGGCCCGGATGCTGCTGGACGCCGCCCGCGAGACGGTCGCCGCCGTCCTGGGCGCGCGGCCCGACGAGATCTCCTTCACCGCGAGCGGGACGCAGGCCGTCCAACTCGGGCTGCTGGGCGCCCTGGCCGGGAACCGCAGGCGCGGCGGGCACCTGGTGCACTCCGCGGTGGAGCACTCCAGCGTGCTGCACGTCGGCGAACGCCACGAGGCGGGCGGCGGCGAGGTCTCGGTGGCCCCGGTGGACCGCACCGGGCGGGTGGACCCGCGGGCCTTCGGCGCCCTGCTGCGGACCGACACCGCGCTGGCCGCGCTGCAGAGCGCCAACCACGAGGTGGGCACCGTCCAGCCGGTCGGCGAGGTGGCCGAACTGTGCGCCGCGGCCGGGGTTCCGCTGCTGGTCGACGCCGCACAGAGCGCCGGACGGATGGACGTCCCGGCGGGCTGGTCGCTGCTGACCGCGAGCGCCCACAAGTGGGGCGGACCGCCCGGGGTCGGCGTCCTCGCCGTGCGCAAGGGCGTCCGGTACGCCTCGCCGCTGCCGGCCGACGAGCGCGAGGGCGGGCGGGTGCCCGGCTACGTCAACGTCCCGGCGATCGTGGCCGCGGCCGCCTCGCTGCGCGCCGTCCGGGCGGAGGCCGAGCGGGAGAACGCCCGGCTGCACGCCCTGGTGGAGAGGATCCGCGGCCGGGTGCCGCAGCTGGTGCCCGAGGTCGAGGTGGTCGGCGACCCGGTGCGGCGGCTGCCGCACCTCGTCACCTTCTCCTGCCTGTACGTGGACGGCGAGGTGCTGCTGACCGAGCTGGACCGGGCGGGCTTCGCGGTCTCCTCCGGCTCCTCCTGCACCTCCTCCACCCTGACGCCGAGCCACGTGCTGGCCGCCATGGGCGTGCTCACCGAGGGCAACGTCCGGGTCTCGCTGCCGTACGGGACGGCCGAGGCCGACGTGGAGCGCTTCCTCCGCGTGCTGCCGGACGTGGTCGCCGGGGTCCGCGCCCCGCTCGGGCTGGACCTGCCGGCGCCGGCGGGCGACGCCGGGCCACTGCTCGTGATCGACGCGCTCGGCAAGCGGTGCCCGCTGCCGGTGATCGAGCTGGCGAAGCGGATCGGCGAGGTGCCGGTGGGCGGCACCGTCGCCGTGCTGGCGGACGACGAGGCGGCCCGGCTGGACGTCCCGGCCTGGTGCGGGATGCGCGGTCAGGAGTACGCCGGGGAGGCCCCGGCCGCCGACTACGGCGGCGACCGGGGGTCGGCCTACCTGGTGGTGCGCCGCTCCTGAGGGGCGGACCACCAGGGCCCGTCCGCTAGACCAGGTGGGTGCGGATCTCCGCGGCGGCCTCGGCCCCGTAGGCGTCCTCGATCCGCTTCAGGAAGGCGGCCGGACGCAGGTCGTACTCCTGGGTGCCGACGGTCTCGATCACCAGGGTGGCGAGCATGCAGCCGAGCTGGGCGGCGCGCTCCAGGTCGAGGCCCCAGGACAGCCCGGACAGGAAGCCGGCCCGGAAGGCGTCGCCGACGCCGGTCGGGTCGACCTTGGCCTCCTCGGCCGGGCAGCCGACCACGATCGGGGCCTCGCCCTTGCGCTCGATCCGGACGCCCTTGCTGCCCAGGGTGGTGACCCGGGTGCCGACGCGGGTGAGCAGCTCCTCGGCGTCCCAGCCGGTCTTGGTCTCGATCAGCGCGGCCTCGTACTCGTTGGTGAAGAGGTACGAGGCGCCGTCCACCAGCTCGCGGATGTCCTCGCCGTCCAGGCGGGCCAGCTGCTGGGAGGGGTCGGCGGCGAAGGCGTAACCGCGGGTGCGGCACTCCTGGGTGTGGCGGACCATGCCCTGGGGGTCGTCGGCGCCGACCAGGACGAGGTCGAGGCCGCCGACGCGGTCGGCGATCGGCTTGAGCTCGATGTTGCGGGCCTCGGCCATGGCACCGGTGTAGAACGAGGCGATCTGGTTGTGGTCCTCGTCCGTGGTGCACATGAAGCGGGCGGTGTGCCGGGTCTCGGAGATGTGGACGGAGTTGCAGTCCACGTTGTTGCGCTCCAGCCAGCTGCGGTACTCGGCGAAGTCCGCGCCGGCGGCACCGACCAGGATCGGCCGGAGCCCGAGCACGCCCATGCCGAACGCGATGTTCGGCGCGACGCCACCACGGCGGATGTCCAGGGCGTCGACCAGGAAGGACAGCGACACGGTGTGCAGCTGCTCGGCGACGAGCTGGTCGGCGAACCGACCGGGGAACGTCATCAGGTGGTCGGTGGCGATCGAGCCGGCGACGGCGATACGCACGGGGGTCTCCTCAGGATGGCAACAGGGCCAGCGGGGGCGAATGAACCCACTCACGGTACCCGTCCGGCACGGCACGCCAGCAAGAGTCCCGCAAGCTGCCGGTCGCCTTCCCCGCCATGGTGGCACCCCGGCCCCCCCAACGTGTACTACCTCCGGGTAGCACTGGTGGGCCCACCGGGCCGGGCCTAGGGTCGGCCCCATGGAGCCCTGCCGCGATCGGTCGGGGCCCGTCGACGACCGTGGCGATGCGGCCACGGCCCTTGATCGGAGCGATGCCCGATGATGTCCGACCCCTTCCCCCCGAGCGCCCGCCGAGCCGACGCGGACGCCGAGAGCCTCGACGCGCTGGTCCGCTCATCCCGGCGGCTGCGCCGGTTCTGGCCGGTGGTGACGGCCGGACCGGAGCCCGCCGCCCCCGCGTCCGTCGGCGTCCGGGTGCCGTCCGGGGCGCAGCGGCTGGTCGCCGGGATGGCCGAGTACGGCATGTGAGGACCGGGGAACCGGATCCGACCGGGGCACGTCACATCCGCGCGGTGCGGCCGAGGAGGCCGCGCCGCTGAGCCCTCGGGAGGATGCGCAGATGGATCTGGAGACGATGCCCCGCCGCGGTCGGCGGGCGGTGGCCCTGGCGGTGGCCGCGCTGGCGGCAGTGGTGACCCTGGCCGGCTGCAACGGCGACGGCAAGGGTTCCGGGGACTCGGCGGCGAGCACCGCCTCGGCCTCCGTGAGCAGCTCGGCCCCGCCGAGCGGGTCCCCGACGGCCCCGGCGGACTCCGGTTCGCCGTCCGCGCCGGCGCCCGCGGGGGCCCCGTCGGGCGGGGCGACGCCGACCCCGGCCGAGCCCGCACCCGGGCGGCCCACGACGCCGGCCACTCCCCCGCCCAACGGGATCGCCCCGGGTGAGCCCAACCCGGCCGGTGGCGGCCCGGCCAACTCCAACGTCCGGCCGCCGACCGGCTACCGGCTGGACGGCAGCAACAAGCTGACCGTCTACTTCTTCGGCGGGGTCTGCACCACGTACGCGGTGAAGGCGGACGAGTCGCAGCCGGGCCAGGTGGGCGTGGTGATCGTGCCGGGCCCGCCGACCGTCCAGCCCGGGCACGTCTGCACCGCGATGGCCAAGCGGCAGGCCGTCTCCGTCGACCTGCGCTCGCCGCTGGCCGGGCGGACGGTGGTGGATCGGACGAGCGGCCAGGAGGTGCCGATGGAGGGCGACGCCCACGCGGGCCCGGACCCGGTCACCCCGGACGGCGCCGCGCGCTAGGGCCTGTCCGGCGGATCTTGGCAGATCAGCGCGCGGCGTTGGGCGCCCGGCTGGGCGTGCGCCCGAGTCGGCCTCGTACTGGACGTACT
>NZ_JBHYGR010000226.1:0-8754 GCF_042738155.1 Kitasatospora sp. NPDC059088
GGACACCGATTCGGTGTCCCGGCCCCGCGCCGTGTCCGCCCAACCGCCCCCGTCCGGATGCCTCCCGCCCGCCTCCCGCCCGGGCCGTCGCCGGCGGGGCAGGACGGCTCAGCGCTTGCGCAGCCAGTCGGCGAAGGCCTCCAGCGCCGGGCCCGGGTCGCGGCGGCCGACGCCGATCCGGAAGCGGTCGGCCGGGGTGGGGGTGAGCTCGGAGCGGAACATGCTCGCGGGCATCAGCAGCACGCCGGTCTGCTCGACCAGCGCGGTGCAGAAGTCCTCCACGCCGTCCGGTCCGAGGTAGCGCGGGTAGGCCACGCAGCCGCCGTCCGGGGCGCGCCAGTCGAAGAGTTCGGGGAACTCGGCGAAGAAGGCGTCGAAGTGCGGCAGGTTCGCCGCGATGACCGCCCGGTTGCGGGCGAGGATCCCCTCCCGGGCGGTGATCGCGATCCGGGCCAGCACCTCGCTCGGGGCGGAGTTGCAGATGGTGGTGTAGTGCTTGGCCCGCTCCAGCCGGGTGCGCAGCTCGCGGTCCCGGCAGGCGATCCAGCCGATCCGCAGGCCGGGCAGGCCGAGCGACTTGGAGGTCACGTTGAGCGAGAGCGCGGTGGCCGAGAGGTCGGCGGCCTGCGGCAGGATGCGGGCCGGGTCGCGTTCCAGGCCGCGGTAGACCTCGTCGGAGAACAGCCGGATGCCGCGCTCCTCGCAGAGTCCGGCGAGCCGGGCGAGGTCGGCGGCGTCGATCAGGGTGCCGGTCGGGTTGTTGGGGAAGTTGACCGAGAGCACCTTGGTGTTCGGCCGCAGCGCCGCCTCGACCGCGTCCAGGTCGAGCGCCCAGTCCTGCCGCTCGTCCAGGGCGACGCCGGTGACCTCGCAGAGCGAGAGCGGAACGGTCTCCGCCGACTGGTAGTTGGGGGTCACCACCACCGCGTGGTCGCCCGGCTCCAGCAGCACCTGCATGGCGAGGTTGATCCCCTCCTGGGCGCCGCCGAAGCAGATCACGTCGTCCGCGTCGACCCGCTCGTACATCCCGGCGATCGCCCGCCGCAGGCCCGGGTCGCCGAAGGTCTCGGTGTAGCCGAGCGCCAGGGTGTCCCAGGCCTCGCGGTCCTCCGGGCCGGCCAGGGCGAGGAGTTCGGCCATCGTCATGGTCTGGGCGTCGGAGGCGGTGAGGTGGTGTCGGGCGGTGAACTCCCAACGGGTGAAGTAGGTTTCGAGCCGGAAGTCGGGCAGCTGGGTCATCGGGTGCTCCTCAGTTCTTCCTGGGCACGGCGGGGTGCTTGAGCTCGGCGAGCAGGGCGTAGGCGGTGGAGCGGGAGATCCGCAGCGCCACGGCCACGGCGGGGACGGCGCGGCGGACGGCGAACACCCCGGCCGCGTCCAGTTCGCGCAGCACGGCGAGCCGGTCCTCGCGGGTGAAGCGCTCCAGCGGGCGGCCCTGGGCGCGGACGTGGCCGCCGACCACGTCGTTGATCCGCTCCGTCCAGTCGCGTTCGAAGAGCGGCTCAGGGCGGGGGGCGGTGGGGGCCGCGAAGTTGGCCAGCAGGGCGGCGGCCTGGTCCAGCGGGCCGCGGTCCAGGTTGACGCAGAGCACCGCCGAGGGCCGGCCGGCGTCGTCCCGCAGCACCGCGCTGACCGAGGACAGCCGCCGGCCATCCGGCAGCAGCTTCTCGTACGGCCCGTAGACGTCCGGGGCCGAGGGGTCCAGTTCGTCCAGCTCGCCGAGCAGGGACGGGTCGCCGGGCGCGCGCGGGGTCAGCGGGTTCCAGATGGCCAGCACCCGGTCGGTGGCGGTGTCGTGCAGGACCACCTCGGCGTACGGCCCCAGCAGCTGGGCGACCGCCCGGCAGACCGGCGACCAGGTCCGCACGCGTGGGTCGGGGGTTTCGGCAGGCATGGCTGGACTGTACGTCCGATCCGGACACATAGTCCAGGAGGAAGGGCGGGAGCGGGCACGGAGAGGCCCCGCCCGGCGGTCCGGACGGGGCCTCCGAGGGGGCGCCCAGCAACAGGTGATCAGCGGCAGGTGATCAGCAGGCCGAGGACGGAGGTGCAGCTGCGGGTCGCCTTGCTGGTGGCGGGCGAGGGGTCGGCGGGGGCGCCGGCGGTGCGGGCCACGGTGACGTCCCAGGAGGTGACCAGGCTCAGCGCGCCGACCCGGACGGAGAAGTGCCGGGTGGTACTGGCGCCCTTGGCGAGCGGGGCGGCCAGCGTGCAGGTGAGCTTGCCCGCCGCGACCGTGCAGTCGGCCGAGGTGCTGGTCAGCCCGGTGGGCAGGGCCGCGGCGACGGTGGCCGCCGTGATCGGGTCCGGGCCCTGGTTGGTGAGGGTGACGGTGTAGTCGACCCGGCCGGAGAGCAGGTCGGTGACCGGGGTCGCGGTGAGCGCGACGGCCAGGTGGGCGCTGGGCGCGGTGTAGCCGAAGCGGTCGGCGGCGACGGCGGCGCTGGTGCCGCCGGGCGTGGTGACCTGGACGTCGACCGGGCCGGTCACGGTGGTGGCGGGGGCGGTCGCGGTGCAGCTGGTCTTCGTGCAGCTGAACGAGGTGGCCGGGCCGGCCGCGCCGAAGGTGACGGCGGTGGCGCCGTTGAGGTCGGTGCCGGCGATGGTCACCGTGGTGCCGCCGACCCCGGAGCCGCCGTTCGGGCTGATCCCGGTCACCACGGGCACCGGCAGCGGGAAGTTCAGCACGTCGACGGCGTCGCCGGTGAAGTCGGCGAGGTAGCCGCGCCGCCCGTCGGCGCTCAGCGCCAGGGTGTACGGACTGGCACCCACCGGGACGGTCGCGGTGACGGTCCGGCTGGCCGCGTCGATGACGCTCAGCGTGTTGTCGGCGTAGTTGGAGACGTAGGCGGTGGAGCCGTCCGGGGCGAGGGCCACCGCGTAGGGGCCGTTGCCGACGGTGACGGTGCCGACCAGGGTGTTGGCGCCGGTGTCGAGCACGGCGGCCGTGGTGTCGTCCCCATCGGCGGCCCACAGCCGGCTGCCGTCGGGGCTGAGCGCCAGGCCGAAGGCGCTGTGGCCGACCGCGACGGTGGCGCTCACCGCGTTGCTCGCGGTGTCGACCACGTTCACCGCCTTGGCGCCGGAGGCGGCGACGTACAGCCGCTTGCCGTCGGGCGAGACGGCGAGCCCGTGCGGCTCGGCCCCGACCGGGACGGTGGCGGTGACGGTGCCGCTCGCGGTGTCCAGCACGCTGACGGTGCCGGCCCCGGCGTTGCTGACGTAGGCGCGGGCGCCGTCCGGCGAGAGCGCCAGGCCCCAGGGCTGGACGCCGACCGGGACGGTCGCGGTGACGGTGCCGCTCGCGGTGTCCACGACGCTGACCGCGTTGTCCAGGTGGTGGGTCAGGTAGGCGTGCTTGCCGTCGGGCGAGACGGCGACCGCGTACGAGCCGGTGCCGGCGGTGAAGCTGCCGGTCACCGTCCGGCTCGCGGTGTCGAGCACGCTGACCGTGCCGGTGCTCTGGCTGGTCACGTAGGCCCGGGCGCCGTCCGGAGTGAGCGCCACACCGGCCGGGTAGGGCGCCACCGGCACGTGGGCCGCCACGGTCGGCGGGGGCGCGGCGGCCTCGGCGGTGGCGGGCTGGGAGAGCAGCGCGGCCGTGGCTGCGGATATCGCCGCCACGGCCGTCCAGGTGCGCCGGGGTGCGCGCGGTGATCTCACGGATTCTCCAGGGGAGGTCGAACCAGGGGGAGGTGGTGAAGGGTGATGCCGAAGGGATCTGGCTCCGGAGCCGCTGCGAAGCGTAGATCGGGTGGTGACGGCACGTCAGGAGTTGATCGGTAATGTCGCCAACTGTTCAGATTCGACCGGGATGCGCTCGGATCGCAGTCGGGATCGCGGTCGGGATCACCGCCGGGATCGCAGTCGGGGTCGCGGTCGGGGTCACCGCCGGATCGCCTCGTGCGGGAAATTGGAGTTCTGGAGTCGTATTCGATAGCGTTTCGAACGTGAGGCTGACCAAGAGCACCGACATCGCCCTCCGCATCGCCATGCGGCTCGCCGTGATCGGCGAGGGCGAGAACCCGACCACCCGCGAGGTGGCCGAGTCGGTCGGCGTGCCGTACACCCACGCGGCCAAGGTGGTCAGCAGGCTGCAGCACCTCGGGGTGGTGGAGGCCCGGCGCGGACGCGGCGGCGGGCTGATGATCACCTTCGCCGGGCGGACCGGCTCGCTCGGCCTGCTGCTGCGCGAACTGGAGGGCGTCGGCGACGTGGTCGGCTGCGAGGACGACCCGCCGTGCCCGCTGCGGGCCGCCTGCCGGCTGCGCGGGGCGCTGCGCACCGCCCAGGAGGCGTTCTTCGCCGCGCTCGACCCGCTCAGCATCGACCAGCTGGTGGCCTCCCCCACCGGACCGGTCCTGCTCGGCCTCACCGCCCGACCCGCCGACTGACCCCGCCCCCGAGGGGTCGGTCGGTGCCCACGGCATTAAATAAGAGTCTCAGATACCAGTTCTCAGCTACCGTCAGGAGCTCCTCCGATGCTGTCCGCGAAGTCCGCCGAGGTCGTCGAGGCCACCCTGCCCGTCGTGGGCGGCGCGATCGGTGACATCACCCCGCGCTTCTACGACCGGCTGTTCGCCGCCCACCCCGAGTTGCTGCGCGACCTGTTCAATCGGGGCAACCAGGCCAACGGCACCCAGCGCGAGGCGCTGGCCGGCTCGATAGCCGCCTTCGCCTCCGCGCTGATCGCCCACCCCGACCAGCGGCCGGACGCGATGCTCGCCCGGATCGCCCACAAGCACGTCTCGGTCGGCATCGAGAGCGCCCAGTACAAGATCGTCCGCGAGCACCTGTTCGCGGCGATCGTCGAGGTGCTCGGCGAGGCCGTCACCCCGGAGGTCGCCGCCGCCTGGGACGAGGTGTACTGGCTGATGGCCAACGCGCTGACCGCGATCGAGGACCGGCTGCGCGCCGAGGCCGCGGCCGGCGGCGACCCGGCCGACCTGTGGCGCCCGTACACGGTGATCGCCCGCCACCAGGAGACCTCGACCGTCACCAGCTACCTGGTCCGCCCGGCCGACGGCCGCCCCGCCCCCGCCTCCCGCCCCGGCCAGTACGTCTCGGTGCGCACCCGCCTCGCCGACGGCGCCCACCAGATCCGCCAGTACAGCCTGTCCGGCGGAGCCGACGGCGCCCTGCGGTTCAGCGTCAAGCGCGAGCCCGGCGGCGAGGTCTCCGGACACCTGCACGACCACCTGCACGCCGGCGACACCGTCGAACTGGCGCCCCCGCTCGGCGACATCAGCCTCGCCGACGGCGACGGCCCGGTGCTGCTCGCCTCCGCCGGCATCGGCAACACCCCGATGACGGCGATGCTCGACCACCTCGCCGCCACCGGCTCCACCCGGCGGATCGTCTCGGTGCACGGCGACCGCGACCAGCTCAGCCACGCCTTCCGCGCCGACCTGGAGCAGCTGACCGCCCGGCTCGCCGACGCCGACGCCCACGTCTTCTACGAGCAGCCGCTCGGCGACTGGCCGGCCGAGCGCACCGGCCTGGTCGACCTGTCGACCGTCGAGGTCCCGGCCGGCACCACCGCCTACCTGTGCGGACCGCTGCCCTTCCTGCGCGCCGTACGCGGCCAGTTGCTCGCGGCGGGCGTCCCGGCGGCGGACATCCACTACGAGGTGTTCGGGCCGGACCTCTGGCTGGGCGCCTGACGTCCCACGGTTCGGCGGCCCGCTCGGTACGACCATGGGCGGGCCTCCGCCGCTTCCGGCGTCCGGGTGCGGTCAGAGCCTGAGCTCCAGGGTGCAGCACTTCGCCCCGCCGCCGCCCTTGAGCAGTTCGGAGACGTCCACCGGGATCGGCTCGTAGCCCTCCTCGGCGAGCCGGCCGGCCAGGTTCTTGGCCGTGTCCGGGAGCAGCACCCGGCGGCCGTCCGAGACCGCGTTCAGTCCGAACACCTCGGCGTCGGCCCGGTCGGCGAGGATCGCGTCCGGGTAGAGGGTGCGCAGCACGGAGCGGCTGTGGGCGTCGAAGGCCTCCGGGTAGTACATGACGTGGTCGTCGGAGAGCACGGCCAGTGCGGTGTCCAGGTGGTAGAAGCGCGGGTCGACCAGGGTCAGGCTGACCACGGGGACGCCGAACAGTTCCTCCGCCTCGGCGTGGGCGGCCCGCGAGGTGCGGAAGCCGGTACCGGCGAGCACCCGGCGCCCGACCACCAGGTGGTCTCCCTCGCCCTCGTTGACGTACCCGGCGCGGCGCACCGCGCGGTAGCCGTGCAACCGGAACCAGGACTGGTAGGCCTCGGACTCGGCGGCCCGCTCCTGGTGGCGGAAGGTCGCCACCAGGGCCCGGCCGTCCAGGACGGTCGCCCCGTTGGCGGCGTAGACCATGTCGGGCAGGCCGGGCACCGGGTCGATCAGCTCGACGGTGTGGCCGAGGCGGCGGAAGGTGCGGTGCAGGCGCTCCCACTGGCGGACGGCGAGCGCGGTGTCGGTGGGCTGCGCCGGGTCCATCCACGGGTTGATCGCGTAGTCCACCGTGAAGTACGTCGGCCGGCACATCAGGTAGCGCCGGGGCCGCGCCGTACGTGCCGGGGTGTGCGTGGGCATTGCTCAACCGTCCTAGGATCGCGGGGAGTTCGGGTGCGGAGCTGCGGGTCGCTGCTCAGGCGGCTGCCCCGCGATCCCCGCTCGCACACCCGCGCGGGCGCCCCCGGCGGGCGCAACCCCCCGCGCACCCGGCGCGAGCCCCGGCGCACGGACCGGCGGGCCGCACCGGTCGCCGACGGCCCGGAGTCGGCTCAGCGGCGGGCCGGGCCGGATCGGTTCACCGGCGGGCCGCACCGGTCACCAGCGCACCGCGGCGAAGTCCACCGGCTCGGTCCGCAGTGCGCGGGCCCGGACGGCGAGGGCGCGCAGCCGGCGGTCCGCTTCCTCGGCGGGCATCCGGTGCTTGTCGCCGTGGCCGGGCAGCAGCCACTCGAAGCGCAGCGCGTCCAGGCTGCGCTCCAGCGAGGCCGCCTGCTCCTCGATCGAGTACCAGGTCACCGCCTCCTGCACCTCGATGTCCCGGTTGGTGCGGGACCAGTACAGGCTGTCGCCGGTGAAGCAGTACCGCTCGTCGGCGACGTACAGCACGCTGCCGCGGGTGTGGCCGGGGAAGGGGTGGGCGACCAGGCCGGGCGAGACCTCCACCGGGGCGGTGCCGCGCAGCACCCGGTCGGCGTCCGGGGCGGCGGCGAGGTCGCCCTCGTGGATCCAGAGCCGGGCGCCCAGCCGGTCGGCGTAGGCGCGGCCGTGCGCCGCGTGGTCGCGGTGGGTGAGCAGGACGTCGGTGACCGGGCCGAGCGCCTCGTAGCGGGCCGCGAGGGCCTCGCTCCAGCGGGGCGTGTCGATCATCGCCCAGCCGTGGGGGCGGCGGCAGAGGTAGGCGGTGGCCCCCGCGGTCCGCCGGGAGTTGTGGCCCAGCAGCAGCACCTCGCCGGCCTCGTCGAGGGCCAGCGGGAAGGGGTCGGTGGCCCGGTCGAGCGGGCCGTCGCCGGGGCGGATGGAACGGGTCGGGCAGGCGTGGGCGGCGGCGAGCAGTTGGCGGCGCTCGGCCTCGTCGCGCGGCTGGCGGACCAGTTCGGACTTGCGGTCGCGCTCCCGGATCAGGTCGGGCGCGAGCTGCCGGGCGACGTCGCAGTTGGTGCAGCGGTCGTCGACGGTCCAGTGCTCGGAGCTGTTCATGGCCGGTGCTCCCCCAGGGAAGGTACGGCGGCCGGAGCGGCGCGCCGTCCTTCGAGCATCGTCCGGGCGCGCCGGAAAGCGGAAGGGGGAGCGGACCTTGTGCTTTGCCGGAGCGGCCGCTCTGCCGCCCGGGCGGGGCCGTAGAGCGTACGTGGCCCATCTCACGTTCCGCCAGGCTCACCTACGGTGGCGTAGGTCACTTGAATGGGTGAACTATCTCTTTCATGCCGAACCTCCAGGAGACCCTTGACCTCAGTTCGTACGCCGCCCTCGGGGACAGCTTCACCGAGGGCCTGAACGACCCCGGTGCCGACGGCGCCTTCGCCGGCTGGGCCGACCGCCTGGCCGGGCTGCTCTCCGACGGGCGGCCGCCGGGCGGGTTCCGCTACGCCAACCTGGCGGTGCGGGGGCGGCTGTTGGACCAGATCGTGGCCGAGCAGGTGCCGCAGGTCCGCCGGCTCCAGCCCGACCTGGTCACCTTCTGCGCCGGCGGCAACGACATCCTCCGGCCCGGCAGCGACCCGGACGAGGTGGCCGTCCGCTTCGAGGCCGCCGTCGCCCAACTCGCCGAGAACGCCGGGACGGTGCTGATCTGCACCGGCTTCGACACCCGCGAGGTGCCGCTGATCAAGCACCTGCGCGGCAAGATCGCCACCTACAACGGCCACATGCGGGCCGTCGCCGACCGCTACGACTGCAAGGTCGCCGACCTGTGGTCGCTGCGCGCGGTGCAGGACCGCCGGGCCTGGAGCGAGGACCGGCTGCACCTCTCCCCCGAGGGCCACCAGCGGGTCGCCCTGCTGGCCGCCCGCTCGCTCGGCCTGCGCACCCAGGACGACCCGGAGGCCCCGTGGCCGACCGCCCGCGCGCTCACCCCGGCCGACCAGCGGCGGGAGAACCTCCAGTGGGCGCGGGAGTTCCTGATCCCCTGGGTCGGCCGGCGCCTGCGCGGGGAGTCCTCGGGCGACCACGTGGAGGCCAAGCGGCCCGATCTGCTGCCGCTCTGACCGCTCGTCAGGAATGACGGACCGTCAATACTGATGCCCTGTCAGGCGTCGGGGGGGGGGCGGCGCGG
>NZ_JBHYGR010000227.1:0-8723 GCF_042738155.1 Kitasatospora sp. NPDC059088
GCCCCCCCCCCCCCGGGCCCGCCCCGCCCCGCGCCGCCACCGGAGCAATGCGCCTACGGCCCGGGCCAGTTGGGCCGGGGAAGATCAGGCCGGGGTAGGGGCGGTCAGGAGAGCATGTTGATCCGGTACTGCATGATCCGGTAGTTCGTCACGTCGTACCACTGGCTGACGACGATGTGGAAGTTGCCGAACGTCGAGCCGGGGATGACGAAGCCGCCGTACGGGCTGGCCACGAAGTTGGCGGTCTCCTGGCCCGGGGCGCCGGGGAGGATCATGGCCTGTTCCAGCGTCCTGGTCAGGTCCGAGGTAGGGAGTGCGAAGACCATCGCCCTGATCGACAGCGGGTCCGTGTTCAGCCAGGTGAGGACGTACTTGCCGTCCATGGCGCGGAAGCACAGCTCGCCCCACTTGCGGGTGCCGAAGACGGTCGTCGGGGCGGGGGCGTTCCACTGCCAGTTGCCGTCGGTGTAGCCCCAGGGCTCGTAGGCGTCCGGGGTGCCGAGGCTCTCCTTCCGTACCCGGTGCAGCAGCATCCCCGACTCCACCTCACGGTTGAAGACCGTGGACAGCACGTAGCAGTAGCCGTCGTCGGCCACCGCGTAGGTCTTCTGCTGGAACTGCCCGCCGTACAGGTCGCCGGGCCACTGGCACAGGTACTCCCAGGTCTGCCCGTTGTCGGTGGAGCGCCAGAAGTCGGTGTGGTGGGTGTCGTAGATGACCCCGCGCATCAGGTGCATGTACATCACACCGTCGACGACGAAGGCGTCGGAGGGGATCGCGGTCGTGAACTTGTCGCCGACCTGGGTGTGCGGCTCGTCGACGAGGCTGATGCCGTAGGCGCCCTGGACGACGCCGTCGATGCGCAGGTTGTCCAGGTCGGCGCTGCTGGAGCGCAGTCCGACGGGCGCGTTCCACTGGCCGGTGAAGAGCTGGTCGCCGGAGTAGGTGTCGCCGCAGACGAAGAGCATGGTGCCGTCCGGGCACCGGACGGGGATGCCGAGGTCGGTCCACGCGGCGCCGAACGATCCGGTCTCGGCCGGGCCGCTGAGGTTCTTGATCTTGGTCGCGATGGTCGGGGCGGTCGGGTCGTACGGGCCGTTGGCGAGCGCGGCGGGAGCGCCGGAGCCGAGGGCCCCGGCCCCCACGGCGACGCCGATGCCGATCCTGAGCAGGTGGCGGCGGGAGGGCCCGCCGGGTGTCGGCGTCTCGTCGTGTCCGCCCGCTGAGCGTGTCATGGTGTCGGTGGCCTTCCGGATCGACGGATCCCGCACCTTCGCCCGGATCGCGCACCCGAGCGGCGACGGGGCGCCACCGAGGCTACGGCGGCCCGCCGCCGCCCCGTCGGTGGGTGGACGGACCTTCACCCGAATTGGGTAGGCGTGGGGCCCGGCGGCCTCAGGTACGGGTGGGGGCCGGGGGGTGAGGGGCCGGGGCGGGGGTGCCCCGGGGGAGGAGGAGGGGGGTGGCCAGGATGAGGAGGCCCGCGGCGGCGAGGGCGGTGCGTGGGCCGGTGGTGTCGGCGAGGAGGCCGCCGAGGGTGGTGCAGACGGCGATGGCGGTCTGCTGGCCGATGGACCAGGCGGACAGGGTGCGGGCGAGGAGGTGCTCGGGCGTGCGTTCGAGCCGGTGGGTGGCGAGCACCGGGGTGTAGAGGCTCATGTTGATGATGATGGCGAGTTCGACGGCCATCACGGTGACCAGGCCGACGACGCCGGGGCGGACGAGGACCAGGCCGATCAGCCACACGGCGCGCAGGGCGCCGACGGTCCGGAACACCCGGTGCCGGCCGTAGCGGGTCACGACACGCTGGGCGAGCCGGGAGCCGATGAGTCCGCCGAGGCAGGGGGCGGCGAAGGCGAGGCCGTACTGCCAGGGCGGGAAGTGGAGTTGGCGCAGCATGAGGACGGCCAGCAGCGGTTCGGTGGCCATGATCAGCCCGGAGACGAGCAGGTTGTTGAGGTAGAGCGCCCGCAGCTCGGGGTCGCCGAGGATGTGCCGCCAGCCGTCGAGGACCGAGCCGGCCCGCCGCGGGTTCCGCCCGGCGGGCGGCGGGGTCTCCTCCCGGCCGCGGATGGCGCCGATGCCGAGGGCGGAGAGCAGGTAGCTGAGGGCGTCGGCGATCACGGTGGTGACCGGTCCGAACAGGCCGATGGCGGCCCCGCCCAGGGGCGGTCCGATCGCGATGGAGCTCCAGTTCGTCGACTCGAAGCGGGAGTTGGCCACCAGGAGGTCCTCGGGTCGGACCAGGGCCTTGAGGTGGGCGCCGGCGGCCGCGTTGAACGCGATCTTGGCCGCGGCGACGACGGCCGAGACCGCCAGCAGTTGGGCGAAGCCGAGCAGTCCGAGGGCGTAGGCGGCCGGGATCGTCGCCATGGCCGCGAACCGGACCAGGTCCATGGTGATCATCACCGGGCGTTTGCGCCGGAACTCCACCCAGGGGGCGAGCGGCAGCGCGATCAGCGCTCCCACGGCGGGGCCCACGGCGGACAGTGCGGACACCTGGGCGGGCCCGGCGTGCAGCACCAGGACGGCCAGCAGCGGCAGGGCGCCGAATCCCAGTCCGGACCCGTACGCGCTGACCGCGTAGGCCGCCCACAGCCACCCGAACCGCGGTCCCAGCCGTCTCCTGCCGAACCTGCCCGCTGTCGCTGCCGTGCCTGCGGCGGCTGCCGCACCTGCCGCGTCCCCCGTGCCCACCATGTCCGGCGCACTCCCTCGGCATCCCGTTCGAACAATCCGACGTTGACCGGGGAGAGCTAACCGAGCGGCTCGACCGCAGGTCAAACAACTGATCCGCCCCTCGGGTACAACCATCCGTTGTTCACAAGGGCGTGTCTGACATTGCGCGTCGGATCGGCCTAGGGTGGGCCGACGTGGACCTCGAAGCCGTACGCACCTTCGCCGCCGCCGCCGAGGCCGGCCAGTTCCAGAAGGCCGCCGTCGACCTGGCGGTCACCCAGCAGGCCGTCTCCAAGCGCATCGCCGCCCTGGAGCGCGACCTCGGGGTGCGCCTGTTCACCCGCACCCCGCGCGGCGCCGAACTCACCATCGACGGACAGGCGTTCCTGCCCCACGCACGTGAACTGCTGCGCGCCGCCGAGCGGGCCGTCGCCTCGGTGCGGACGGGCCGTCGGCCGCTGCGGGTCGACATCATCGCCTCGCGCGGCGCCGGGTCGGGTCTGATGCGCGACTTCCACCGCGCGCACCCCGGGATCGAGTTGGACGTGGTGATGCTGTTCGACGTGGCGGCGGCCGTCGCCGCGATCCGCTCGGGGGCGATCGACGCGTCCTTCCGTGCCGTCGCCGCACCCGGGCGGCCCTTCCCGGAGGACGTCGAGTCCGTCCGGGTGCTCGACGAGCCCTTGCAGTTGCTCACCGGTCCGGCGCACGCGCTGGCGGGCGCGCGTTCGGTGACCGTCGCCCAGCTGGTCGGCCACCGGATCTGGATGCCCGGCATCGCCCCCGGCACCGAGTGGGCCGCCTACTACGACGACCTGGTCGCCGAGTTCGGCCTCACCATCGAGGCGACCGGCCCCAACTTCGGTTCCGACGCGCTGCTGGACACCGTCGCCGACACCCCGGCCCTGGCCACCTTCATGAGCGAGCGCACCCGGCTGGTCTGGCCCGCCGGGCACGGTCTGCGCCGCATCCCGGTGACCGACCCGACGCCGGTCTACCCGCACTCGCTGCTGTGGCACCGGGACAACCCCCACCCCGCCCTGGCCACCCTCCGGGCCCACCTCGCCGCCACCACGCCCGCCCACGACGCCCCTGGGACCTGGCGGCCGGACTGGGTGCTGCCGAACTGACCACCTCGGCGAGCGCCGGGAGCGCCGGGAGCGCCGGGGGCGGGCGACGGTCGGGTCAGGCCTCCTCGCGCCAGCCCTCGTAGGAGGCCGCGACGGTGTCGAGGGCGTGCAGGAGGGTGGGCGTCCAGCCGTCGGACGGGGGGTCGAGGACGACGAGCCACTGGGCGTCCTCGGCGTCGTCCTCGCCGGCCAGCGCGTCGCGGACGATCTCCAGGTCGCCGAGGTCGGGATGGGCGGCGGAGAGCTCCTCGGCGGCCTCGTCGGCGGTGTCGCGGTCGGGCAGGACGAGCAGCTGGCGGACGAACGGGTCTTCGACGTCCGGCAGGTCGGGGGTGTGGTTCTCGGTCACCGGGCCATTCTCCAGGTCGGGCCGCGCGCCCCCGCAGGGCGGTCGGCCTTCACGAGCCCCGTCCCCGGCCCCGGCCCCGGACCACTGGCCCCCGTCCCCCGCCCCCGCCCGTACGCTCCCGCCCGTCCGGGCGGGAGTGTCCGCGGCGCGTGGGATGCTGGTAGGCGATGGCCAGGAAGAGTGCACCCGACGACCTGCTCGCCCCGCTGACCCTCGCGGTCGGTCAGGAGGAGCTGCTGCTGGACCGTGCGGTCGCCCAGGTGGTGGCCGCGGCCAGGGCGGCGGACCCGGACACCGACGTGCGGGACCTCCCGCCCGGCGGCCTGCAGCCGGGCAGTCTGGCCGAGCTGACCACGCCCTCGCTGTTCGCCGAGCGCAAGGTGATCGTGGTCCGGGCCGCGCAGGACCTCTCCGCCGAGTCGGTGAAGGAGGTCAAGGCGTACATCGAGGCCCCGGCCGAGGAAGTGATCATCGTCCTGGTGCACGCCGGCGGGGCCAAGGGCAAGGGCCTGCTGGACTTCGGGCGCAAGGCGGGCGGGCGCGAGGTGGCCTGCGCCAAGCTGGCCAAGGCGGGCGAGCGGCTGGCCTTCGTCAAGGGCGAGTTCCGTACGCTGGGCCGCTCCGCGACCCAGGAGGCCTGCCAGGCACTGCTGGACGCGCTCGGCAGCGACCTGCGCGAACTCGCCGCCGCGTGCAGCCAGTTGACCTCGGACGTCGAGGGCACGATCGACGAGACGGTGGTGGCCCGCTACTACAGCGGCCGGGCCGAGGCGACCGGGTTCGAGGTGGCCGACCTGGCGGTCACCGGCCGGGCGGCCGAGGCGCTGGAGCGGCTGCGCTGGGCGCTGGCCGTCGGCCAGCCGCCGACCGGCATCACCTACGCGCTGGCCTCCGGCGTGCGCAGCATCGGCCGGCTGGCGACGACCGGGCGGAACATGCGTCCGGCCGATCTGGCCCGCGAGTTGGGCATGCCGCCGTGGAAGGTGGACCGGGTCCGTCAGCAGATGCGCGGGTGGACCGGCGATGCGGTGGCCACGGCGCTCACCGCGATCGCCCAGGCCGATGCGGCGGTCAAGGGCGGCTCGGCCGACCCGGCCTTCGCCCTGGAGCGGGCGGTGGTGGCCGTCGCCAAGGCCGCCCGGGCCGGCTCCCGTCCCTCGTACTGACCGCGGCGGCGGACCGCTACTTGCGCATGGCCCGTACGGCGTTGTCGGCGTCGGTCTGCAGGTCGTTGCGGAGCTCGGTCATGGACGGCGGGTTGGCCTTCCCCTGGGTGTAACTGGCGTTGTAGCTGATGTAGTAGGTCATCCCGCCGTCGCGGATCTGCACCTCGCCGAACAGGCTGTGGTACGAGCCCGAACCGCCGTCGTCCTTGTAGATGAAGAACGCGTCCTCGCCGATCCCCGGGATGTCGGTGATCTGGTAGCCCCGGGCCCGGTAGAGCTCCTTGCCGGCCGTCTGCTCGGGTGCCGGGTTGACGGCCTTGTGCAGGTCGGCACGGATGTACACGCTGGCGTACTCGCTGTCGGTGCCGCCGCCGGTCCGCTTGAGCGACATGGAGCAGTTCATGCTGTCCAGGGCGGCGGTCCGGTCGGTGTGGTGGGACGGCGAACTGCTGTCCGTGGTGACGGTGTAGGTCTCCAGCAGCCGGGAGGGCTTCGCGGTGGCGCAGAAGTCGTCGGAGAGGTGGTAGTTGCCGAGGCTGCGCGGTGAGGAGTCGTTGCTGACGAGGTCCGGGACGGCCACCACGGCGGCGGCCCAGCCGGCCGAGGCGAGGACCGCGCCGACGAAGGCCCAGACGGCGTTGCGGCGCAGCCCACCGCCCTTGGGCGGCGCGGCGGGCAGCCCGGGCGCGGTCGGCAGCCCGAGCGGCGGCCCGAAGCTGCCGGCCCCCGGCCCGCCGAGCCCGCCGGATCCACCGGGTCCGCCCGGCCCGCCCGTGCCGGGTACGGGCGCCGTGGCCGGTTGCTGCGGAAAGCCGTAGCCCGGTCCGTTCGGACCCGGACCCGGACCCGGACCCGGACCCGGACCCGGACCCGGCGACGGCGGTGGCGGCGGTGGCGTCGTCATGGAAGTTCCCCCCTCGGGACTGGCCGCCGTGGGTGCTCCCCGCACCCCGGTCGCGCCTGACCGACCCTAGCGGCCGGGGCGCGGAACGCGACAGGCGCCGCAGTCGCCCTCGGGGAGAGGATGACTGCGGCGCCTGTCGTACAGCTCGTGCTGCACCGCACCCGCGTGGCGAACGCAGGCCGCGTGCGGTGCGAGTCTCGCACGCCTCGGGGTTCCGGGTAGAGGGCCGGTCGCCCTGAGGCGGTGGGGGCCGGAGCCCCCGGGGGGCGTCAGGCCTGGACGGCGGTGTTGACGCGCTTGGTGATGGCCGACTTCTTGTTGGCGGCCTGGTTGGCGTGGATGACGCCCTTGCTCACGGCCTTGTCGAGCGCCTTGGAGGCGGCGCGGGCCAGCACGGTGGCCTTCTCGGTGTCACCGGCGGCAGCGGCCTCACGGGCCTTGCGCAGAGCGGTCTTCAGCGAGGACTTGACGGCCTTGTTGCGCAGGCGCGCCTTCTCGTTGGTCTTGTTGCGCTTGATCTGGGACTTGATGTTCGCCACGAAGGAGCCTCAGTCTTGTCTGAATGGTTTGAACGGGCTGCACCGTGCGGCCGTCGGACCAGCTGAGAGGGCATGCCGAGGCCAGGTGCAGCTGACCACGCTACCAGGGGCCCGCCGCCCGCCCCAAACCGGCGGCCGGCCCGCGGCCGGTAGAAGGCCGGTAGAAGGCCGGGAGAAGTGGTGCGGCAGCTCCCGCCACCGCACGTACCCGGCCGAGCCGCGGAACCCCTCGGTGCGGCCGGGCGAAGCCCTTCGGGGCGCCCTCGGGGGGCTGTGAGGTGCCCGAACGGCGTCCCGCCCCGTAGTCGTGGGAGGATGGGAGGAACTATTTCGATCGGACGAGACTGTCCGGTCCCCGGGATAGCCGGTCAGCGATGATCCGGACACCCCCGGCCCCGGACCAACGGAGAATCGGACCAAGGTGCCCGCGACCCCCAGCAATGTGCCAGAGCCCAGCCGTACCGACCCGGCGCTGATCCGCAACTTCTGCATCATCGCCCACATCGACCACGGCAAGTCGACGCTCGCAGACCGGATGCTGCAGATCACCGGTGTCGTCGACCCCCGGCAGATGCGCGCCCAGTACCTCGACCGCATGGACATCGAGCGCGAGCGCGGCATCACCATCAAGTCGCAGGCGGTCCGCCTCCCGTGGGCCCCGAAGACCGGGCCGGACGCCGGGACGACCCACATCCTCAACATGATCGACACCCCCGGCCACGTGGACTTCACGTACGAGGTGTCCCGCTCCCTCGCGGCCTGCGAGGGCACCGTCCTGGTGGTCGACGCGGCCCAGGGCATCGAGGCCCAGACCCTCGCCAACCTGTACCTGGCGCTGGAGAACGACCTCACGATCGTCCCGGTCCTCAACAAGATCGACCTGCCGGCCGCCCAGCCGGAGAAGTACGCCGCCGAGATCGCCCACATCATCGGCTGCGACCCCTCCGACGTGCTCCAGGTCAGCGCCAAGACCGGTCTCGGCGTCGAGGACCTGCTGGACCACATCGTCAACACCGTCCCGGCCCCGGTCGGCGTCAAGGACGCCCCGGCCCGCGCGATGATCTTCGACTCGGTGTACGACTCCTACCGCGGCGTGGTCACCTACGTCCGTGTCGTGGACGGCCAGCTCACCAAGCGCGAGCGCATCGCGATGATGTCGACCGGCGCCACCCACGAGCTGCTGGAGATCGGCGTCATCTCGCCCGAGCCGAAGGTCGCCGACGGCCTCGGCGTCGGCGAGGTCGGCTACATCATCACCGGTGTGAAGGACGTCCGGCAGTCCAAGGTCGGTGACACGATCACCTCGATGCACAAGGGCGCCACCGAGGCGCTCGGCGGCTACAAGGACCCGCGCCCGATGGTGTTCTCGGGCCTGTACCCGCTGGACGGCTCGGACTACCCGCTGCTGCGCGACGCCCTGGACAAGCTGCGCCTCAACGACGCCGCCCTGGTGTACGAGCCGGAGACCTCGGTCGCGCTGGGCTTCGGCTACCGCTGCGGCTTCCTCGGCCTGCTGCACCTGGAGATCATCCGGGAGCGCCTGGAGCGCGAGTTCAACCTCGACCTGATCTCCACCGCCCCGAACGTGGTCTACCGGGTGGTGATGGAGGACGGCACCGAGCACACCGTCACCAACCCGAGCGAGTTCCCGAGCGGCAAGATCTCCGAGGTGTTCGAGCCGGTCGTGCGCGGCACCATCCTGGCGCCGAACGAGTTCGTCGGCGCGATCATGGAGCTCTGCCAGTCCCGCCGCGGCAACCTCCAGGGCATGGACTACCTCTCCGAGGACCGGGTCGAGCTGCGCTACACCCTGCCGCTCGCGGAGATCGTCTTCGACTTCTTCGACCAGCTGAAGTCCAAGACCCGCGGCTACGCCTCGCTCGACTACGAGCCCATCGGCGAGCAGGCCGCCCAGCTGGTGAAGGTCGACATCCTGCTGCACGGCGACCCGGTGGA
>NZ_JBHYGR010000228.1:0-8706 GCF_042738155.1 Kitasatospora sp. NPDC059088
ATGACCACCCGCCTGACCGCCAGCCCCGACAGAATCGGGCAATACCTCCGCCCGAAACCCTTCGCGGCAGCCTAAATCGGTATCGAACGCCCTCTCAGATCAGGCCGCGCCGCATCGCGTACCCCACCGCGTGCGCCCGGTTGCGCAGCCCGAGCCGGGTGATGATCTCGTGCAGCACGTTCTTGACGGTGCGTTCCGAGTACGAGGTCTTGGCCGCGATCTCGCTGGTGTCGAAGCCCTCGGCGACCAGCCGCAGCATCTCCGCCTCCCGGGCCGTCAGGGTGGACAGGGTGAGGCCGCGCCCGTCGAGCATGGTGCGCTGGAGCGTCCCGATCCGGTCGAGCAGTTCGCCGAGGAGGTCCCCGGGCATCACCCCCTCGCCGTTGGCCAGGGCGGTGATCAGGTGCACCAGCCGGTCCTGGTCCGCCTCCGAGCGGCGCAGCACGGCGGCGACGCCGTGCTCGACGATGGTCTGCAGCCCGCCGGCCTCGAACTGGCCGACCACCAGGCCGATCCGGCCCGAGGTGGCGAGGCGCAGCCGGCGCAGGTGGTCGGCGACCGCCTCGGTCAGGGCGTCCACGACCAGCAGGGAGACCTCCGCCCGGCCCGCGTCGGCCTCGCTGAGGAGTTCCACCTCGGGCCGCTGGCGCAGCTGTTGGACCACCCCGGTCTGCAGGATCAGGTCCTCGGCGTACACCGCCACGGGTATCTGGGCGGGCCGGGGGCGCCCCTGCACCGGGATCCGTGCCCCGGCCGGGCGGGTGGTCACGGATGGCGGTGCGGCCGACCCCTTGCGGCTGGTGACGGCTTCCACTCGGGTCGCCTCGATCGATGTCATCGGAACACTCCATTCTCCTGCGGTCCTGCGGCTGTTGCGGCCCGGCGCTGTGGCGCGGGGCCGGTCGGGGCCCGGTGCGGGCCCGGTGCGGGCTCTGAGCCCGCGCGGTCGGTGGCGGCGGCGCCGGGCAGGGCCGGTCCGTCCGTACGGGCAAGGGGTGTGCCCACGGCTTGCCCGTACGGCCCTCTCCGCGGACGGTCCTCCGGCCCTACCGTCACGCCATGACCACTTCCGCCGAACTCGGCCTGCCCGCGCTGACGGTGGCGCCCGGTGGCGTGGCCACCACGACGCTGACGGTGCGCAACGACCTCGACATCGTCGAGGCGTACACGCTGGAGGTGGTCGGCGACTGCGCCGCGTGGACCACGGTCGAGCCGGCCCGGGTCTCGCTCTTCCCCGGGACGTCCGAGACGGTGACGGTGCGCCTCGCCCCACCGCGCTCGCCCGCCGCCCGGGCCGGGGACTTCCCGCTCGGCATCCGGGTCCTGCCGACCGAGCGACCCGAGCTGGTGACGGTGCCGGAGACCACGGTCACCGTGACGCCCTTCCAGGAGCTGCAGGCCGCGCTCGCGCCCCGGCGCCGCCGGGGCTGGCTGCGCGGCCGCTACCGCACCTCGGTGCGCAACCTCGGCAACGCCCCGGGCACCGTGGTGCTCACCCCCGGCCAGGCCGGCGAGGAGCTGCGGTTCCGGGCGACCCCGGAGCGGCTGCGCCTGGAGCCCGGCGAGTCCGGGGAGCTGCGGTTGCAGGCCCGGGCCCGCAAGCTGATCTGGTTCGGGAAGCAGGCCTCCTGGCCGTTCGAGGTGGCGGTGGGTCCCGAGCCGGCCCCTGCGGGCAAGGCCTCCGACGGCAGGGGCAAGGACGGCAAGGACGGCAAGGACGGCAAGGACACCGGCGGCGCCGCCGAGGGCACCGCCGCCACTCCCGCGCCCGCCACCCCCACCCCCGCTCCCGCGGACGCCCTCACCGCCGCCCAACGGCCGGTGCTGGAGGGCGAGTTCATCCAGCTCCCGATCTTCCCCAAGTGGCTGCTGGCCCTGCTGGCGGCGCTGATCGCCCTGCTGCTGGCCTGGTTCGCCCTGGTCCGCCCGGCGGTGCGCAGCTCCGCCAAGCAGGCCGCCGAGCAGGCCGTCGCCCAGCAGAGCGCCACCCCGGCCGTGCCCGCCGGCAGTCCCGGGGGCGGACCGGGCGCCCCCGCCGGCGGCAACCCCACCGCGCCGGGCAAGCCGGGCTCCGGGCAGCCCACCGGCAGCGGCGGCCGCCCCGCCCCCGGCCCGGGCCTGGCGGAGCCGGGCACCGGCCGGCAGAGCTCCGCGACCATCGACGTGCCGACCGGGGCCGGCGCCGCGGCCACCGGCAGCTACCAGGTGCCGCACGGCAAGGTCTTCGACATGACCGACCTCGTGATCGCCAACTTCCAGGGCGACCAGGGCGTCGTGACCATCACGGCCGGCCAGAAGGTGCTCAACACCATCGCCTTGGAGACCTTCCGCAATCAGGACTACCACTGGGTGACTCCCATCCAGGTCCCCGAGGACCAGGCTGTGACGGCGAGCGTGACCTGCGAGTCCCCGGGCACTCCGGCCTCGGGCAAGCAGGCACCCACGTGCCACGAACTCCTCAACATCAGCGGAACGTTGAGCGACATCAGGCAGGGGAACTGACCCGGTGCACACGGTGCCCTCCCCTCCCGGCGACCGGACCGGAAAGGTGCACCCGATGCCCCAACGGTGTCAATGGGCCCCTTCCGCCGGAATCACCCCGTTCTCCTCCGTGATCTTCCCCTTCCGTATCTCCTCCCACGGCCCGTGACCATGTCAACGCGGGACGGGCGTCGTGCCCGGTCCGCGCGCCGGGCGACAACCCGTTCGAACCCCGGCACCACGGGCCACGTGCCCTCCCGGGGAACCCGGCCGGGACCCCCCGGGGCAACCGACCGTTCCCCCACGGACGGCGAAGTCTGCCCCCGGCGCCCTACTGACGCGTCATCAGTACAGCAGTAGGTTTGCGCCGTTCCCACACCGGAGACGCCTTCGGGGCCGTATGCGCACCGAATCGGCACAAGGCGGAAGGAATCCGACCACCGTGCGCGCACATGAACCGGACCGGCGGGCCGACCAGCGGGGCGACCGGGGGGAATCCCCGGCCGCCCGCGCGCCCCGCCCGGGCCCGCGGCCCGGCAGTGCCCTCGCCCTGCAACGGACCCTCGGCAACGCCGCGGTGAGCCGCCTGGTCCGGGAGGCCCGGGCCGGCTCCGGCGCCCACGGCGGCCACGACTGCGCGGGCCACGGCAGCGCGGGCCACGGCGCCGAGCCGGAGGAACTGCCGCTCCAGCGCTCCCTGGTCCCCCAGGTGCTGCGCAGCGCCGGGAAGCCCCTGGACGCTCCCACCCGCAGCGAGATGGAGGCCCGCCTCGGCGCCGACTTCTCCGACGTCCGGCTGCACACCGGCAGCACGGCCGCCGCCTCCGCGGCCGAGGTCGGCGCCCGCGCCTACACCTCCGGCAACCACGTGGTGCTCGGGCCGGGCGGCGGCGACCGGCACACCCTGGCGCACGAGCTCACCCACGTCATCCAGCAGCGCCAGGGCCCGGTGGCCGGCACCGACCGCGGCGACGGCCTGCGGGTCTCCGACCCGTCCGACCGCTACGAGCGCGAGGCGGAGGCCAACGCCGTCCGCGCCCTCGCCGGCCCGCTGCAACGCGCGGAGGAGCCGCCCGCCCCCTCCCCCGCCCGGGTCGGGGGCGCGGTGCAGCGGATGCCCAAGCGGAACGCGGACGTCGCCGAGGTGCGCGGCAGCAGTCCGCCCGCGCGCACCACCCGGGGCAAGGCCCGCGCGGCGAACCTCGACCTCGCCCGGCCGGTGCTGGAGTTCGAGTCCGGCTACGAGGGCCCGGCCACCCAGAAGATGGACGACGACCAGAGCATCGGCTTCTCGCAGGTCGCCCGGTTGAAGAACCCGCCGGGCGCCCCGCAGCGGGTCTCCACCAACTACCACTTCTGGCAGGAGGTCACCGACTCCAACGTCCAGGTCGTCCGGGCGAAGGACGGCGGCTACGGCGAGCACGACTCGGCGCGCGACTGGGTCCAGGACGGCCCCTACCGCCCGAACTACACCAACGCCGTCATCGTCGACGCCCAGAACCAGATCGAGTTCAACGACAACCCGGGCTTCTCCACCTCGGCCCGGATGACCGCCGGGTACTGGCTCCAGCAGTACAGCGTCTCGTTCCGGTGGAAGGTCGCCCCGAACGCGGGCACCTGGAACCGGAACCTGCCCGCCTGGACCAGCCCCGTGGTCACCCACAGCGTGAGCTCGCAGTTCGACCCCGAGCACCCGGACGAGCCGGTCGCGATCACCGTCCACGAGGGCGGCGACCACACCTGGAACGTCGACCTGACCCCGTACACCACGGGGACGTGAAACGGCCGGGCCCCCGGGGAATCCCGGGGGCTCGGCCCAACGTGCTCGACGGTCCGGACGGTCAGCGCCTCGGGCCCATCACGGCGTACACCGCCGTGCCGACCGCCCCCAGGGCCCACGCCGTCCAGGTGGACACCGTGGTGGCCGGGGAGAAGGTCATCCAGTGCACCACCTCCCCCGCGGTGCCGGCGGTGGCCGGGCCGAGGACGGTGACCGCCAGCCAGCCGGTCGGCAGGATCCAGGCCAGGTGCGCTCCCCAGAGCGCCGCCCCGAGCGCGGCCAGGCCGGCCAGCCCGGCGGCGTCCCGGACCACGTACCCGGTCGGGGCGGGGTCCGCCCCCACCAGCCGCAGCGCCAGCAGCGCGGCGGCGGCGACCGCACCCGTCAGCAGGACGTGCGCCGCCCGGCGGGGCACCCACCGGATCGCGGCCGTCCGGTCCAGCGCGGCGTCCTGCCCGCCGAGCCCGACGGAGGCGGCCGCCACGCTCACGGTGAGGGCCAGGACGACCGTCGCCAGGTCCATCGGCCCCGGGCCGTCGTGGCAGAAGGCCCAGGCCGCCAGCAGCACCAGCAGGGCGACGGCCGCCGAGGCGGGCACCTGCCGGGAGCGCGCGTACAGGGTCAGCCACCTCATCGGGACGCCTTCCCGGTCAGCGGCGTCAGCCCGTCCCCGCAGGACAGCGCGTCGGCCCGGACCTCGGCGATCCGCGCGCGCTGCTCGGCCCGCGGCAGCGCGTTCAGCTTCTCCCAGGCGGCCGTCGCGCTCGTCCACGCGGCCCGGGCGTACGGGTCCTCCTCGGGCTTCTCCAACGGCTGGACCTGACGGTCCCCGAGCGCCCAGCTCGCGACGACGCTCTGCGCCGGGACGGAGAGCTGCCCCCCGCCCTCCCACGGGGTGCGCGGCCGGCAGTTCGGCGCCAGGCCCTGGGCGACCAGCAGCCGGGTCAGCTCCGCCCCCGTCGCCCGGGCGATCAGCGGGTCGTCGAAGTCGACCAGCACCGTGTCGGCGGACAGTTGGCGGTCGTCGCCGTTCGCGCGCAGCGTGGTCTCCTCGTGGATCGTGGCCGGCGCCCGGTCGCCCAGGGCGTCGTGCAGCACCCGCAGCGCCTCCTTGCCGGCCGGCGCGAGTACGGGCAGCTGGGTGCCGTTCGCCCGCGTCACGCACACCGGGCCGTCGCAGACCAGGGCCGCGGCGGCCCGGTCGACGACGTAGGTGTCGCGCGGGTCGCCCGGCAGGACCAGCAGGGCCAGCACCGCACCGGCCAGGACGGGGGCCGCCGCGAACAGCCGGGCCCGGGTGGTCGAGGCCGCCAGCAGCGCGAACCCGGTGCCCAGCAGGCCGAGGAACCACAGCGCCTGCCCCAGGTTCACCGCCCCGGAGAGGGTCAGCAGCATCTCGCGCGGCATGTCGGTCACCGGCGACAGCTGGGAGAGGCGGTTCGACGCCTGGCCGGACGGCAGCGCCCCGTCGGTGGTCTGCCGCAGGTACATGACCGCCACCAGGGAGCCCACCACCAGGATCGGCGGGGTGAGCACCGAGGGCAGGGTCCGCGCGAGGCCCATCCCGAACACGGCGCCCGCGACCAGGGCCAGCACCGCCACCAGCGAGATCGGCAGCCAGCCCGCCGGCAGGTAGTCGGTCTCGCCGAGGGCCACCTGGCTCCCGCCCCACAGCACCAGCAGGCCGAAGCCCGCCGCCAGCGCGAGCGCCAGCGCACCGGCGGGCAGCGCCGCACGGCGCCAGGCCGGACGCGGCGTGCTCGCCAGCAGTTCGGCCGTCCGCGAGCGGGCGTCGCGCAGTCCGTACACCGCGCCGAAGCCCACCGAGAGCGGCCACAGGTAGGCCAGCATGGAGCGGGTCGTCAGCGCCATCGACGTCCACTGTCCGGTCCACGCCGCGGTGCCCTGCCACCACAGCCCGTTGACGGCGTAGAGGACGGCCAGGCTGCCGCCCAGGACGACCAGACCGGCCCACGGGGCGACGGAGCGCCTCAGCTCGGTCCGCAGAACCCGGGTGTTCACCAGTTGCCTCCCTGCCGGCCGGAGTCACTGAGCAGCGCCGAGTAGCCGCGCTCCAGCGGGCTGTCCCCCGGGTACTCGCTGCCGCCCGCGGCGGCCAGGTCGTCCGGGGTGCCCTGGAAGACGAGGCGCCCGTCGGCGAACAGCACCACGTCGGTGCAGGCCGCCGCGACGTCCTCGACCAGGTGGGTGGAGACGACCACGCAGGTGTCCCGGCCCAGTTCCTGGAGCAGCTCGCGGAAGCGCAGCCGCTGCGCCGGGTCCAGACCGGCCGTCGGCTCGTCCAGCAGCAGCACCGCGGGGTCGTTGACGATCGCCTGGGCGATGCCGGCCCGCCGCACCATGCCGCCGGACAGGGTCTTCATCCGGTGGTCGGCGCGGTCCGCCAGGCCCACCCGCTCCACGGCCCGCTGGACGGCCGCGGGGATGTCCTGCTTCGGCACCTCCTTCAACCAGGCCATGTACTCCACGAACTCCCGCACGGTGAAGCGCTTGTAGTAGCCGAAGTCCTGCGGCAAGTAGCCGATCCGGCGCCGCAGCGCCCGGTGGTCGCCCAGCCCGGCGACGGAGGTGCCGAGCAGCTCCAGTTCGCCGCCGGCCGGTCGCAGCACCGTCGCGAGCGCCCTGATCAGGCTGGTCTTGCCCGCGCCGTTGGGCCCCAGCAGGCCGTGGGCGCCGAGCCCCAGGGAGAGGTCGAGGCCGTCGACGGCCATCTTCTTCCGGCCGACCCGCACTCTCAGGTCACTGGCCCGGATCTCCCAGGCGTAGGTCTTCGGCGCGATGTCGGCCGCGCTCGTCATGGGCGCCATGCGGTGGCCCCTTTCGAGGGTCGATGGTGTTGTCACAACGTCGAGTAGGTGTTCCGGCGGGCGATCACGGCGGCGACCCCCAGCACGAGGAGCAGGCCCCACACCGGCAGCCGGCCCGGCTCCAGGGCGAGCCACAGGGCCGCGGGGGTACGTCCGGTCACGGCGGCGGGAAGGAGCACGGCGACGCTCCAGAGGGCCGCCAGAGCGACCGCGGCGCGGGCCACCCCGACGACGCTGCCCAGGGCCAGCGCCGTGGACGTGAAGGCGAGCGAGGGCAGCAGCCACTGGGCGGCCGTCATGGTGCCGGTCAGCCACCCCGTCAGCAGGAGCCCGGGCACGACCACGGCGAGCACCGCCGTGGTGCGCCTGAGCAGCAGGGGCAGACCCGCGCGGGCGGTCGAGGCGGTCAGCTCGTACACCGGGTCCAGGGCACGCGACCACGCCGCGGCGACGCCGAACAGCGGCAGCACGGGCGCCAGCAGCGACAGCGGCGAGGCACCGCCGAGCGATCCCGACGGCGCGAGCGCGTCCAGCAGCAGCGCCAGCAGGGTGACGGTGACGGTCATGGCCAGCCACGGCCCCGTCGCGGGCGTCAGCCAGGCCGACAACCACCGCGGACGGCGCCACCGGGCGGGCGCCCGGACCTCGGCGTCCAACTGCGGCGCCAGGCCGGTCCGCACGGTGTCCAGCAGCGCGGCGACCTCGGGCGCCTCGGTGACGACCGAGGCCGCCAGCAGCGCCCGGCACGGCGCACAGGTCTCCAAGTGGGCCTCCAGTGCCCACACCGTGTCCGCGGCCATCGCCGCGTCCCCCCGCGCGTAGTCGGCGACGAGCCGCCGGGACGCGTGTTCCTCCGTCATGCCAGTGCCTCCCGCATCGCGATCCGAGCTCGCCGGGCACGGGTCTTGACCGTGCCTTCGGGCAGTCTGAGCAGCACGGCCGTCTCCCGGACGGACAGCCCGTCCAGCACCGTGGCCTGCAGCACCTCGCGCAGTTCCGGGGCCAGGCGCCGCAGCGCGTCGCCCACGTCGCCGCCGACCGTCCCGGCGAGCGCCTCCTCCTCCGCCCCGGGCACCACCGCCCGCTCGGCGGCGGCCACCGGCGGCTCGGCGTGGTGGGCCCGGCGCCGGAACGCGTCGACCAGCCGGCGCGCCGCGATCGTCCACAGCCACCCGACGGCCGAACCGCCCACGGCGCTCCCGGCGAACGCGCCGGCCGCGCGCCACACCGCCAGATAGGTCTCCTGCATGACCTCGGCGACGATCTGCTCGTCCGCGCAGCGACGGCGCAACCGCACCGCCAGCCACGGCGACGTCCGGCGGTACAGCTCGTCGAACGCCCCGCGGTCGCCCTTGGCCACGAGCCGGAGGAGGCGTTCCTCGTCCAGCTCGTCCAGTGCTCTCCTACGTGATCTCACACCAGCCAGACGCCCGGTCCGGCGCGCAGGTTCTTGATCCGGCGTGACCTGCGTCACAGTGCGGGTCGCCCCTTTCCGTGGAAATGCGGACCCGGAAATGCGAAAAGGGCCCCCCCCCCCCACCCCGGGGGGGGAAAGGAAATAATTTTATTGTGGGGGGCCACACACACCAACAGACCCCCCCCCCCACACACACCCCA
>NZ_JBHYGR010000229.1:0-8589 GCF_042738155.1 Kitasatospora sp. NPDC059088
CACACGACGGCACGAGCATGCCTACCGACAGACGGCCACATACCTCACCTGGGAAAACGTGACCCTACCTTCGGTTTGGGAATCGCTTCTGAGGCTATCCCTGCGGGCGGCCCTGACACGGGCTCTGTCAGGCCTGCGTGGAAGACTGCGGCGCATGTCTCTCGCCGACCTCACCTTTGACCAGTGGCGGTCATTCGACCTTTCGACCGCCCGCCAGGTCGCACAACAGGCAGCTGATCTGGCAGGCGGCCGCGTGGTTACCGTCGAGGTCGTCGAGCACCTCGGCGCCCGGATGCACCGCGTCCGGATCGAACGGAATGCACAGGAATTCGCCCTGGTGCCGGGTGGCACGGTGACGCTCGGCTTCAACCTCGACACCTGGCAACCGACGTCCGAGCAGGCCACCGACTACCAGGAGAGCCTGGAGGAGGGCTTCGGGTATGGCCCCGATCTGCGGGCCCACCTTGGTCTTGTGCTCAGTCCGCGCCGGCACGTCACCCTGGCGACGGTGCTGATGGCGGTGGAGGACGAGAACCTGACCGAGTCTCCCACCGACATGCCGGCCGTGCTCGCGGCTCGCGGCCTGCGGATGCCGAGCTCCGATGAATGGGAACACGCCTGCGGAGCCGGCGCGGGCACCCTGTTCCGATGGGGCAACGACTGTCCCCTCGACCGGATCCCCTATGACGATCCCACCGGTCCACAACATCGACCGAACGCCCTGGGCCTGCGCATCGCCTACGACACGTACCGGACCGAGCTGACGAGTGACGTCACCGCGGTGCACGGCGGCGACGGCGGCGAGTCAGCGTGCGGCGGCTACGGCCACCTGCTGGGATGGCTGCCCCTGGCCACGGCCAACCGCAACCCCTTCCTCGCCACCGAGTTCGTCTACAGCCCGGAAGGCGAAGAAATGTACGAGGACTTCTCCACCCGGCCGGTACTCGCGCTCTGATCCTCCAGCAACCTCCCTGCGACCTCGGCCATGCCAACCAAGCCATCTCGCGGCAGTCGATCGAGGCCGGTCGGCGGGCATAACTGAGCACGTTCCTCCGTACCTGGCTGGGCATATTCACGGGTACGCCGACACCCACCCGCGGGGGTCAGCCGGTGTCCGGGGCCGCGGCTGCCGCGTTCTCCACCTCCTCCCCGCACCCGCGGGGGTCAGCCGGTCGAGCTGGGTGGCGTCCAGGTCCGTGGGTACTCCTCCCCACGCCCGTGGGGGTCACCCGCTCGAACCCCGGGACGGCACCGTGGTGGAGATCTCCTCCCCACGCCCGTGGAGGTCACCCGTCCCGGATCACGCTGCCTGACGGCCGGCAGACCTCCTCCCCACGCCCGTGGGGGTCACCCGTTCCTCGACGCGATGGAGTCGCTGGGGTCGGCCTCCTCCCCACGCACGTGGGGGTCAGTCGCTGTAGACGGAGGTCACCGCGTTGCGGTCGCTCCTCCCCACGCCCGCGGGGGTCAGCCGACGGTGCGGGCGCCCTTGCTCAGGTGGCGGTCTCCTCCCCGCACGAGCGGGGTCAGCCGTGCCGGATCGTCAGCCTCGGCGGCGCCATGGACTCCTCCCATCCCCGCGGGGGTCAGCCGTCCCTTGCAACGTTCAGCCCGTCATAGGCGATCTCCTCCCTGCAAGGGCGGGCCTCGGAAAGATCAGCCGCATCCCGGCGAGGAACCACCGACAGGTGGCACGATGAACACAGCCCCTTGACACCTCAACACACCACAGCAACCACCCCTCGCCAACCATCCAACATGGTCAAGAAACAGCAAAGGCCATGCTGCACCTCAGGCCGGAAGCCTCCTCCCCGCACCCGCGGGGGTCACCCGCCGAGGAACGGGGCCTCCGCCAGGAGTTGGAGCTCCTCCCCACACCCGCGGGGGTCACCCGTCCCCGGACCCGCCGCGACCCGGAGACCGCAGCTCCTCCCCGCACCCGCGGGGGTCACCCGAGAAAACCAGCGCCGGACCATCGGGGTCCTTCCTCCTCCCCGCACTCGTGGGGGTCAGCCGGTAACTCCTCAGGAGATCGGGGAGGCCGCCGACTCCTCCCCACGCCCGCGGGGGTCAGCCGATTCTTGAGCAGTCCGGAAAGGCCTTCGTGCGCTCCTCCCCGCACGGGCGGGCCTCGGGAAGATCAGCCACCTCCCGGCGAGGAACCACCGACAGGTGGCACGATGAACACAGCCCCTTGACACCTCAACAGACCACCACCATCCACCCCTCTCGCCGACCATCCAACATGGTCAAGAAACGGCAAAGGCACTGCTGCGCCGCAGGTCGGAAAGCCTCCTCCCCACGCACGTGGGGGTCACCCGTCTAGTCGTCTCGCCTCTTGGATCGCTTGAAGCTCCTCCCCACGCACGTGGGGGTCACCCGCCCACGCCCGGTTCGTACGGGTACTCGCCGGGCTCCTCCCCACGCACGTGGGGGTCACCCGCCAGGTGTGGACAAGGCCGAGCCGCGGATGGCCTCCTCCCCACGCACGTGGGGGTCACCCGGACCACCTGCGCGCGGCCAACGTGACGCGAGGCTCCTCCCCACGCACGTGGGGGTCACCCGCTCGAAGCCGCGGTTCTCAACACGGCGACCCGCTCCTCCCCACGCACGTGGGGGTCACCCGCGCCGGGCGGTGTCGCGGTAGGCCTGGGCGCGCTCCTCCCCACGCACGTGGGGGTCACCCGTCGGGCATGCCGTAGCTGAATTCCGGGGTATCCTCCTCCCCACGCACGTGGGGGTCACCCGGTACTTGCGCATGGCGGCGTCGACATACTGGGCTCCTCCCCACGCACGTGGGGGTCACCCGTCGTCTGCCAGGCCGGCGTTTCCCCTGTCGACCTCCTCCCCACGCACGTGGGGGTCACCCGGCGTCGACACCGACCAGCAGTTCCCCGGGCTTCTCCTCCCCACGCACGTGGGGGTCACCCGCGGGTGGAGAGCGCCGGGCTGAGGCAGGGGCTCTCCTCCCCACGCACGTGGGGGTCACCCGCAGGACATGACCAAGGACGGCATCCCGAAGTGCTCCTCCCCACGCACGTGGGGGTCACCCGGCGCTCATCGAGTCCAACCAGCGGCTCATGCGCTCCTCCCCACGCACGTGGGGGTCACCCGTGGACCGTGTGACCTAGAAGACCGTCAGGGCCCTCCTCCCCACGCACGTGGGGGTCACCCGCGGATCGCGTTGGTCGGGACGTCGAGGGCTGACTCCTCCCCACGCACGTGGGGGTCACCCGCCCCCCGTGGTCTACCGTCGTAGGTAGCGCGGCTCCTCCCCACGCACGTGGGGGTCACCCGGGCGTGCGACCCTTCGCACCACGGGCCAACTTCTCCTCCCCACGCACGTGGGGGTCACCCGAGCGCCTGGCCGTTGCCTTCGGGCGGTCGCATCTCCTCCCCACGCACGTGGGGGTCACCCGGATCACAAGGCGCTCAGTTCCAGCATCAGCTGCTCCTCCCCACGCACGTGGGGGTCACCCGGCGGAGACGGCCAAGGGAGTTGCCCAGGCGAACTCCTCCCCACGCACGTGGGGGTCACCCGGACGTGCGCGGTGCCCCCGGGGCACGACCGGGCTCCTCCCCACGCACGTGGGGGTCACCCGAGCAAGCGCGTGCCCCACCCCTCGAAGGAGAACTCCTCCCCACGCACGTGGGGGTCACCCGTCGGTGGTTCGGCGGTCGGTTGCCCAGGCTCGCTCCTCCCCACGCACGTGGGGGTCACCCGGCATGCTCGACGATGGTGGACGACCCCACGGCCTCCTCCCCACGCACGTGGGGGTCACCCGCCGGGGCCGAGCGGGCGGCGGGCGGTGGTCATCTCCTCCCCACGCACGTGGGGGTCACCCGTTCAGCGTTGCGTGGGCGGTGGCGGCCTGCGGCTCCTCCCCACGCACGTGGGGGTCACCCGTACGCGTTGGCGTGGAGTCGCTGGAAGGCCTCCTCCTCCCCACGCACGTGGGGGTCACCCGGCCCCGGAGCTGGCCGTGCGGGGAGTCTCCGACTCCTCCCCACGCACGTGGGGGTCACCCGACCGCGAGGTAAGCCTGAGTGGTGGTCAGCGTCTCCTCCCCACGCACGTGGGGGTCACCCGTCCGCGAACGCCGCGACCGGATCCGCGTGATGCTCCTCCCCACGCACGTGGGGGTCACCCGATCATCGGCCGGGTATGGGCGAGCCGGAACGACTCCTCCCCACGCACGTGGGGGTCACCCGCCGCCAAGGCCCGGAGCCGGGTAGCCGAGGAGCTCCTCCCCACGCACGTGGGGGTCACCCGCGCCCCCGAAGCGCGGCCGCGGCCGTCCGCGGCTCCTCCCCACGCACGTGGGGGTCACCCGTATCCCAGCCTCCTCAACGCCCGGCGGGGCACCTCCTCCCCACGCACGTGGGGGTCACCCCGCCGGGTAGTGGGTGAGCGGCCTGCGGCCGGTCTCCTCCCCACGCACGTGGGGGTCACCCGAGATTTTCGGCGACACCGAAACGCGCGACCAGCTCCTCCCCACGCACGTGGGGGTCACCCGCCCGCCCCGATCAAGGACTCGGTGCTCGGCGCCTCCTCCCCACGCACGTGGGGGTCACCCGGACAGCCCGGACATCAGGTCCTCGATCCGGCCCTCCTCCCCACGCACGTGGGGGTCACCCGTACGGCGGCTTCTCGTTCAGCGACGACTGGCGCTCCTCCCCACGCACGTGGGGGTCACCCGGGCCGGCTCCCGAAGGCGGCGCCGAAGAAGCACTCCTCCCCACGCACGTGGGGGTCACCCGGCGGCCGAGGCTGGAGGCGTCCGCGCGGTCCGCTCCTCCCCACGCACGTGGGGGTCACCCGGGAGTTGAGCGGTGTCAAGGTCGCCGGGATGCCTCCTCCCCACGCACGTGGGGGTCACCCGGCCGGCGCCGATCGCGCCCAGCTCGATGAGCACTCCTCCCCACGCACGTGGGGGTCACCCGATCGTCACCCTCAAGGGCTTCGGCCACGGCCCCTCCTCCCCACGCACGTGGGGGTCACCCGTTCCGGCGGGACCGGCTGCGGCTCGGGTTCGGCTCCTCCCCACGCACGTGGGGGTCACCCGTGGGTCGGCGGCCTGTTCATGGTCGCCCTGGTCTCCTCCCCACGCACGTGGGGGTCACCCGTGGTCGATCGCGTCGTTCAGCTGGTTGTGCGCCTCCTCCCCACGCACGTGGGGGTCACCCGTTGCAGAACAGCGTTCGGGACAGCCCCGGCGGCTCCTCCCCACGCACGTGGGGGTCACCCGCACATGTCCATGCTGGCGGGCAGGACGTGGATCTCCTCCCCACGCACGTGGGGGTCACCCGCAGCTGCTCGACGGCTTCCGCCGCGCGGTCGCCTCCTCCCCACGCACGTGGGGGTCACCCGACGGTACAGCCGACCAGGAGAAGGTGAAGGCCCTCCTCCCCACGCACGTGGGGGTCACCCGTGGGCGTCGCCCGCGGCGAGGGAGGCGCGCTCCTCCTCCCCACGCACGTGGGGGTCACCCGGCCCGCCGTGAAGCCAGGCGTGAAGCCAGGAACTCCTCCCCACGCACGTGGGGGTCACCCGGCGGTGGCCAGGTCCTTGGCGGCGGCGGCCATCTCCTCCCCACGCACGTGGGGGTCACCCGCTGCCGCCCACCGGGGAGTCCCGCCACGGACCCTCCTCCCCGCGCACGTGGGGGTCACCCGTACCACGCCAACGGTCGCACCCCCTCCTCCTTCTCCTCCCCACGCACGTGGGGGTCACCCGGTCGTCGGACACGTCGAGGTGATGGCCGCCGTCTCCTCCCCACGCACGTGGGGGTCACCCGGCCGCGCGGGCCGAGGCCCGGCGCGGGGTGCGCTCCTCCCCACGCCCGTGGCGGTCAGCCGTCGCCGCCGCCCGCGCCCAAGACCCCGCCGCCCTCCTACTGAGGTTTTCGTGCTGTTGTCGGATAGTGACAGCTAGTGATCCCTGCGGTATGCCGGTGGTATGCGGTACGCGCAGGGTGGGGGCCTGACCGCTGAGCGGCGGGCGTTTCGTGAACAGGTGCGGCTGGAAGCCGCCGGCCGGTTCGAGGCCGGTGAGAAGACCTCGGTGATCGCCCGTGATCTGCGGGTGAGCGAACGGTCGGTGGAGCGCTGGCGACGGTCCTGGCGTGAGGGCGGCACCGAGGCCCTGCGCTCGTCAGGGCCGGCGGGCGTGCCGAAGCTGTCGGCGGCCCAATTCGTCGAGCTGGAAGAGGAGTTGGGCAGAGGGCCTGCTGCTCACGGGTTCGAGGATCAGCGGTGGACCCTGGCACGGGTCCAGGCGGTGATCGGCCGACGGTTCCGGATGCGACTGTCGATCGCGACCGTGTGGCGCCTGCTGAAGCGTCACGGCTGGTCCTGGCAGGCCCCGGCCCGCAGAGCGCTGGAGCGGGACGAGCACGCGGTGGAGTTGTGGAAGCAGGAGGTGTGGCCGCGGGTAAAAGCACCGCGGCGGCGCTCGGGGCCTGGATCGTCTTCGAGGACGAGGCCGGGTTCGCGATGACGCCGCCGCGCGCCCGCACCTGGGGCCGGCGCGGACACACGCCCGTCGTCCGTGTCCGTGGACGCTCCCGTCGCCGGATCTCGGTGGCCGCCCTGTGCTGCTACAAGCCCGGCGAGAAGAGCAGGATGATCTACCGGCCCCGCTTCCACCACCCGCTCAAGGGGGCCCGCAAGAGCTTCGCCTGGACCGACTACCGCGACCTCGCCGTCCGCGCGCACATCCAGCTCGGCGGCCCGGTCGTCCTGGTGTGGAACAACCTGAACACGCACCTGGCCGCCGGCATGAAGCAGTACGCGGCCGAGCACGACTGGCTGACCGTCTTCCAGCTGCCCTCGTACGCACCCGACCTCAACCCCGTCGAAGGCTTCTGGTCGCTCCTGCGACGCGGCCCGATGGCGAACACCGCCTTCACCGACGCCGACCACCTCACCCGCACCCTCCGCCGGGGCCTGCGACACATCCAGCTCCAGTCGCCCCTCATCGAAGGATGTCTGGCCGGCACCGGTCTGTCACTCGCTCCACCGACTCCGCCCTGAGAACCTCAGTAACCGCACGAGCGGGGGTCAGCCGCCCCCGGCGTCGGGGTTCCAGGACTTGGCCTTCTCCTCCCCGCACGAGCGGGGGTAGGCCGGTCACCGATGCCCCGCGCCACCGTCGCCGACGCCTCCTCCCCGCACGAGCAGGGGTCAGCCGCGCCACCGCGAGCGGCAGCTGGTCGACCAGCGCTCCTCCCCGCACCCGCGGGGGCCAGCCGGACCGGATCGAGAAGACGGTTCAGCTCGCCGGCTCCTCCCCGCACGAGCAGGGGTCAGCCGCGGCCGAGCGCGACAACCCGATCACCGGGCAACTCCTCCCCGCGCCCGCGGAGGTCGGGGCGTGAGACTGGTAGGCGCGCATGTTGAGGTGTCGCGAATTCGCGGCCGCGCCCAGATGAAACTCACTCTGAGTGATCTGCGCGGCACCCGGCAGACCGCTGGTCGGCGGTTGGCATGATGGGACAGCTGCAGGTCTCAGGTGTCTCTAGAGGAGCAACTATGGCGTTCAAGACCGGAGCCGCCGAACGAGGCGAGTGGTCCTATTCGCCGGCTCTCGGCGTCGGACCGCTCCGGTTCGGCATGACCGTCGACGAAGTGGTCGAGGCGGCTGGGGTACTCGGCCAGACGAAGGTCGGCGAGTGCGCACGGCACCACGCGATCTTCTCGCCGACCTGGAAGGTCGAGGTCTACTGTCGCGGGGTGGCTCCTTCACCACCTGCCGTCACGGCCTATGTGAGCCAAACCGTGGGGTTGTTCTGCATCGCTTCCGACGCCATGCACGGTCCGCAGGTCACGTACGACGGACTCCCACTGGTCGGGAGGGACCTGTCGGAGTTGGAGAACGACGCAATCGCCTATGCCGAGGCAATGGACGTGCATCTTCGCTACACGCCCGAGGGCTACGCGGGACCGGATGATCCCGGGGTTGTCCTGCGCGGGCAATTGGTCGGGCAGGTCCTCCGATCGCGTCCGCTGTTCATGGTGACGCGCGACGGCGCGAATACCGAATGGGACTCGATGCCCACCGAGGAGTACAAGGTTGACGGCCAGTCCACAGCCTGACGTGGTGTGACTGGGGCCCCCGCCTGCGCTCCACCCCACGGATTGCCGCTCCTCCCCACGCTCGTGGGGTCAGCCGTCGCCCGTGTAGCTGTGCTATCAGACGGAGCCCTCCTCCCCACGCTCGTGGGGGTCAGCCGGACTGGACGGTCGCCTCGGCCCGGTAGGGATCCTCCTCCCCACGCTCGTGGGGGTCAGCCGTAGCCCGCGCCGGGGAACGGCTCGTCGCCGGCCTCCTCCCCACGTCCGTGGGGATCACCCGCGGGGGTTCAGCGGCGCGGACGCCGATGGCTGCCCCTCCCCACACCCGTGGGGGTCAGCCGTTCGCCAGCCGAGGCTAGGTCACCGGCACCACCACCTCCCCGTCCCCGTGGCGGTCAGCCGTCGCCGCCGCCCGCGCCCTAGGTTCTGTCCGGCGGATCATGTGACTTCTCCATGCCGGGCTCGTTGTGCCCGGCATGGGGCGGGGTGATCTGACGAACGAGGAATGGGGCC
>NZ_JBHYGR010000230.1:0-4241 GCF_042738155.1 Kitasatospora sp. NPDC059088
ACCCCACCTGTGTGTGCGGTGTCTCGAGCTGTCTTTCTCACCCCCACCGGGGGGGCGGGCCCCCCCCCCCCCGGGGCCGCCCCCCCGCCCGCGCCCCCCCCGGGCCCCCCCGCCGTCGCTCCTCACCATGGCTCGTCCGCCGTGTCGGCGACGCCGTTCAGGCGGTCGAGCGCGGCCCGCAGGACCCGCCGGTCGAGGTAGCCCGGGTAGCGGGGGTGGGGCGGGAGGGGGTCGTCGCGTTCGACTCCCGGGGGCAGGCCGCCGGTGGCGGGCGCGAGTTCGCGTTCGTCGCGGAAGGCGAGGGCGGCCCAGAACTCGGCGGCCAGCGGCACGGCGGCCACGCCGGGGGGTGGGGGCCAGCACTCGCCGGTGCGGGGGTGGCGCGGGACGACGGCGAGGTCGGGCAGGCGGTGGGGCAGCGGTCGGCCCGGTCCGGCCAGGGCCGCGCGCAGGGCGGGGCGGGCCGGTCCGGCCGCCGGGGGCGGCAGTTGGGCGAGGAGGGGGCGGAAGGCCTGGGCGAGCGGGCCGGTGGCGAGGTCCAGGGGCGCGCCGTCGGCGGCGTGGACCAGGTGGGCCAGGGTCACGGCGGCCTCCACGTCCCAGCGGATGCTCCGGTTGCCGTCGCCGTCCGACGGGTCGGTGGCGCACCACCGGTCGGTGACGGTGTGCCAGTCGGCGATCGGGGCGTCGGGGCCGGCCGGGACGGGGCGCACCGCGGAGGGTTCCAGCCAGGTGGCCTGCCACAGCGAGCAGTCGTCGATCCTGGTGGCGACCTTGCGTCCGCAGCCGGCGCAGGTGACGTTGGGGCCGTAGCGGCCGTCGATGCCGCAGCAGGCGCCGAGTTCGCGGCGCTGGACGAGGGCGGTGCCGTGGGCGTCGCCGGGGGCGATGACGGTCGGGCGGGGCCCGCGGGCCGGGTCACCGTCGACGGCGTAGGTGCCCGGGTCCATCAGGACGGGCATGGCCACGCCGTTGCCGAAGGGCAGCCCGGCGTAGACCGGGTAGGGGACCCGCGTCAGCGGCCCGGTCAGCGCGGTGCCGCACGCCCTGCACTCGAAGACCTCCACGCCCGCCCGTTCCCCCTTCGTCCGCCCCGCCGACGGGCGAGTATCTCCACCCTGGCGGGCCGGCGCCAGCGGATTTCCGGGGCCCGGATCTGACGGCTTGTCAAGTTCGTACCGGAGCCGTCCGACCGGCAGTAGCCTCGGCCTCTGCGACGACGCAACGATGCTCCGAGGGCGGCGGTGGTCGAAGGAAGGTCAGAGGCGGTGCCCGCCTGGGCGCACCGCCCAGCTGGCGGCCGCGTCTGACTGTCAGTGCCTGCCGGTAGGTTGATTCTCGTGCATCTCAGGTACTCCTTTCGTATCTATCCGACGGCGGGTCAGCGGCAGCTGCTGGCACGTACGTTCGGGTGTGCGCGGGTGGTGTACAACGATGCGCTCGCCCTGCGGAGGGCCGCATGGAAGGCGGACAGGTCGAGGATTGCGACCGGTGCTCTGGCCAAGGCGGTGATCACGGAGGCGAAGAGGACGGATGCCCGGTCGTGGCTGGGGTCGGTGTCGGTGGACGCGTTGCAGTCGTCCCTGCGCGATCTGGACACGGCCTACCGGAACTTCTTCGACTCGGTGTCTGGTAAGCGGCAGGGACGCCCGGTGGGGCTGCCGGTGTTCAAGTCGCGCAAGGACAGCCGGCAGTCGCTGCGGTTCTCCCGCAACGGATTCCGGTTGCGGGGCAACGGGAAGCTGAACCTGGCGAAGATCGGTGACGTGCGGGTGAAGTGGTCGCGGCCGCTGCCTGCTGATCCGTCGTCGGTGACGGTCGTGCTGGATGCGGCCGGGAGGTACCACGCGAGTTTCGTCGTGGACGTGGAACCCGAGTACCTGCCCGAGGTCGATGCCGAGGTCGGCATCGACCTCGGGCTGACCACCTACGCCGTCCTCTCCGACGGCAGCGTGATCGACAACCCCCGCTTTCTCCGCAAGGCCGAGAAGAAGCTCAAGGCCGCACAGCGGGAGCTGTCCCGCAAGGCCAAGGGGTCGAAGAACCGGGCCAAGGCCCGCCGCAAGGTCGCCAGGGCGCACGCCAAGGTCGCCGACACCCGCAAGGACTGGCTGCACCAGCAGACCACCAGGATCATCCGCGAGAACCAAGCGGTGCACCTGGAGGACCTGAACGTGCGCGGCCTCGCCCGAGGCCGCCTGGCCAAGTCCGTCCACGACGCCGGATGGGCCACCTTCCGGCGCCTGCTCAAGGAGAAGGCGGCCCGGTACGGACGTCATGTCGGCATCGCGCCCCGCACGTTCCCGTCGTCCCAGCTGTGCTCGGCGTGCGGACACCGCGACGGACCCAAACCCCTGCACATCCGGGCGTGGGCCTGTGGCGCATGCGGCATGCTCCATGACCGTGACCTCAACGCCGCTCGGAACATCCTGGCCGCCGGGCAGGCGGACAGGCTAAACGCCTGCGGAGGACCGATGAGACCCGGCGTGGCGATCCCACGCCAGGCACGGCCCGCTGAAACAGGAACCCACCGGAACGCCGACCGCACCGGGCGCAAGCCCCGTGCCCCAGGCGCGGCCGGAATCCCCGCGCTTTAGCGCGGGGAGGATGTCAAGTTCGCCGCGTTCCGGTTCGAGGACGAGGACGGCCCCGGCCGCTCGCGGCGGCTGGCGGACTTCCACCGGATGCTGGGCGCGGTCGGCCTGGCCTTCACCGCCCTCGGCGCGGACCCGACGGCCCCGGGCGCGCCGGCCGCGGGCACGACGGCGCCGGACACGACGGCACCGGGCGGCGGCGTGTTCGAACACGACGGCCTGGCCCACGCGGTGGCCGTGCTGCGCTGCTGGGACCTGACCCTGCGCGGCGCCGACCGGGCGCGGGCGCTCGAACTGGCCGAGTCTGAGGCCCCCGGGCAGGCGGCCGCCGTTGAAAGTATCGTCCTGTGCAACTATTGTTTGGACATATAAAGCGCATCAGCAAGCGCCTGTGTCCTGGCGCTGCCGTTCCCACCGGGAGTCCGACATGAGCACCACCCTCTTCACCCCGTACACGCTGCGGGAGCTGACCGTTCCCAACCGGGTCTGGATGCCGCCGATGTGCCAGTACAGCGCCGCACCGGCCGGAGAGGCCGCCGGGGCCCCCACGGACTGGCACTACACCCACCAGGCGGCGCGGGCCGCCGGCGGCACCGGGCTGATCATCACGGAGGCCACGGCGGTCAGCCCCGAGGGGCGGATCAGCCCGTACGACCTCGGGCTGTGGAACGACACCCAGGTCGAGGCGTTCCGCCGGATCACCGACTTCCTCAAGGCGCAGGGCACCGTCCCGGCCGTCCAGCTCGGGCACGCCGGGCGCAAGGCCTCCACCGAGCGGACCTGGGTGGACCGCGGACGCGCCCTGAGCCCCGACGAGGAGCACGGCTGGACCCCGGTCGCCCCCAGCGCGCTGCCCTTCTCGCCCGAGCACACCACCCCCGAGGAGCTGACGGTCGATCAGATCGCCGAGATCGTCGGCCAGTTCGCCGACGCCGCGCGGCGCGCCCTGGCGGCGGGCTTCCAGGTCGTCGAGGTCCACGGCGCCCACGGCTACCTGATCCACCAGTTCCTCTCCCCCGAGACCAACCGCCGCACCGACGCCTACGGCGGCTCCTTCGAGGGCCGCATCCGCTTCGCGCTGGAGGTCGTCGACGCGGTGCGCGAGGTGTGGCCCCAGGAGCTGCCGCTGTTCTTCCGCGTCTCGGCCACCGACTGGCTCACCGAGAACCCGCAGGACGGCCGCGAGGGCTGGACCTCGCAGGACACCGTCCGCCTGGCCAAGGAGCTCCAGGCGCACGGCGTGGACCTGCTGGACGTCTCCACCGGCGGCCTGGTGCCCGACGCCGCGATCGAGGCCGGCCCCGGCTACCAGGTGCCCTTCGCCGAGGCGGTGCGCGACCAGGTCGGCCTGCCGGTGGCCACCGTCGGCCTGATCACCGAGCCGGCCCAGGCCCAGGAGATCCTGGCCGCCGGGCGCGCCGACGCCGTCCTGCTCGGCCGCGAGCTGCTGCGCAACCCCTCCTGGGCCCGCCGCGCGGCCGGCGAGCTGGGCGGCGAGGTGCACACCCCCGTCCAGTACCACCGCTCCTGAGAACGCGCTGCGGCCGCCGGGGGGCCGCCCGGGGGGGGGGGGGGGGGGCGGGGGGTGGGGGGGGGGGGCAGTTGCCAGAGAGTGATGGGGTGGGGGGGGGCGGGCGCGTCGGCGGC
>NZ_JBHYGR010000230.1:4251-8586 GCF_042738155.1 Kitasatospora sp. NPDC059088
CCGCCCGCGGGCCCGGCGGCGCGGTCTGGGGGGGGGGGTGGCCCCCCCCCAGCCGCCACCCCCCCGCCCACCCCCGCGGCCCCCCCGCCCCCCCCCCCCGGCGGGGCGGCCGGCGGCCGCAGTCGAGTTGACGGTGCGTCAGGAATTGACGATGCGTCAGGAGTTGCCGCGGCCCAGGAAGTGGCCCGCGGTGGTGGCGCTGGTGGAGCGGCGGTCGTGGGAGGCGTCCTCGACGACGTGGATCATGCTGCTGTCCGGGTCCGTGCCGCGGTCCTTGGCCCAGCCGCTGACCAGGTGGGTCATCTCGTTGTTGGCGTCCAGGTAGGTGTCGGAGATCTTGGCGTTGGCGACGCTGTTGTTGTGGTCCTTCATCTGGTTGTCCCACTCCCAGGCCCAGGTGTCGACCAGGCGCTGGGCGCTGTCGCCGACCCACGGGATGGGGGTGAGCGGGGCGCCGACCACGTGGTAGGCGACCTTGGCCTTCCAGTCGGCCTGGAGGTTGGCGTCGTCGCGCTGGCCCATGGCGACGTCGGCGCGGATCGCGTCGTAGACGCCCAGGCTCGCGGCGCCCTTGTTCATCACGTCCTGGATGTCGTTCTGCGAGGGGTTGGGCCCGATCGAGGACAGCTCCTGGGCGATCTTCGCGCTCTCGGCCTGGTGCAGGGTGGCGTAGGCGTCGGGGTTGTCGGACAGTCCGCGCATCACCCGCACCAGGCTGTCCTCGCCGACGCCCATGTGCACCGTGCCGTTCGCGTCGGTCCACACCGTGCTGCCGTGGTCCAGGTACTGGGAGTTGCGGCCGTTGAAGATCTCGTGGCTGTCGTTGGTGTAGTCGGCCAGCGCGTTGGCCAGCGGCTGGCGCAGGTTGGCGTTGACCTTGGCGCCGCCCTGGCCCTCGTCCAGGGCGGTGACGGTGTCGTGCATGATCCGGGCCTGGGCCTCGGTGTGGTGCCCGGTGTGCGGGGCGCCGGCCGGCTGGCCGGTGGTGGCGGCCTCCAGCGCCGCGCCCAGGCCGCTCTGCGCCAGCGGGTCGGGCGTCTTGAACGGGCCGGCCATCGACGTGACCCAGCCCTCGGGCCACTTGCGGTCCTTGAGCAGGTAGTGCAGGTGCTGGTTGCCGCCGCCGGAGTTCGGGTCCAGGTAGGCGGTGGCGGCGTCCGGCTCGCGGCCCATGACCGCGAGCACGTTGTCCAGCGGGTCGGCGCCCAGCGCGGTGCCGTTGTGGTTGGCCTTGTAGGCCCACGCGTCGGGGGTCTTCTTCTCCGCCGCGGTGATGTCGTCGGCCAGGTCGCCGAGCATCCCGGCCGAGTACTTCGCGTCGCCCTTGGCCATCAGCGTGGTCAGGACCTGGTACCCGTACACCGGCTCGGTGTTGGAGCCGTAGTTGTGGTCCGCGTCGCAGCCGACCTTGGCCATGCCCGCGCGCCAGCGCCGGTAGAAGTCGGTACTGGTGTCCTGGGTGGCGGAGGCCAGCGCGTGGGTGAGGCCGCCCTGGAGGTCGGTGTAGGCGGCCTTCTTGTCGCCGCCGGGGCTGCTGAGCTTCCCGGCGAGCTTGAGCGTGCCGTCCGGGCCGAGCCGGTCCAACAGGCCCTGGGAGAAGGCGGGGTGGTCGGCCTTGTCCTTCATCAGGTCCTGCAGCTGGACCAGTTGCTCCGGGGTCAGGTCGTCCAGGTGGGTGGCCAGGTCGGCGGCGCGCTGGGCGTCACCGGCGTCGCCGCCGCCCACGGCCTGGCCGTTGAAGGTGGTGTCCAGCGGGTTGCCCGCCTTGGAGGCGCCGCGCAGGGCGGCGGCGATGCGCTGGTCGGCGCGGGTGGCGGCCTGGACGCCGGCCGCGATCGCCTTGGTCCACCTGTCGGCCGCGTCCTGGTAGGACTGCCGGCCCTCCGGGTCGTGGTGCAGGGCCTGGCGGGTGGCCGGGTCGAGCGTGCTCTCGTCGAACACCGCCGTGCCGGTGCCGGTCACCTTGAAGCCGTCCTTGACGGCGCCGTCGGCCGCGTCGCGGGTCTGCTTCTGCGCGGCGGCGAAGTCGGCGTGCGCCTCGTCGAGCAGCGAGGCCATCGCGTTGGCCTCGGTCTGGGCGTCGACGATCTGGCCCTTGGTGGCCAGCAGCGCCGTGTTGGCCAGGTTCGCGGTGCCGCCCGTCCACCAGGGGCCGCCGGTCAGGCCGTTGCCGCTGCCCGGCAGGCCGGGGCCGCCCGGGGTGAACAGGCCGTTGCCGCCGATGCCGCCGCCGTTGCCCGCGCCGCCCAGGACGTCCTGCTCCATGGTGGTCTGCATGGTGTGGAAGCGCGTCGCCATCGCGCGCCACTGGGTGGCGGCGGCGGTCAGCGCGTCCGGATTGGCGTTGATGACGTCCTCGTATCCGAGCATGGTCACTGCACCTGGAGGGACTGGGCGATGGACAGGTTGGTACTGCGGTAGTTGGCGCCGGTGCTCTGCATCGCGCCCGCGTTGGCGTTCAGCCGCCCGGTCAGCGCCTTGACCTGCTGGTGCCACTCGTCCAGCGAGTCCTTCAACGCCCCGGCGCTGTCCCAGTTCTTGAGGCCCGTAACCGCCGTCCCGGTGGCGTCGTCGGCGACCGCGCCCGCGCCCGGACAGTCGTGGGCCAGGTTGGTCAGCGTGGCGTGCGCCTTGTCCAGCGCGGCGTGGTTGACCCCGAACCCGCCCGGTGCCGGTGTGCTCATCCGTCGTTCCCCCATGTGTGGTGACCCGGCGGTGTGGTCGCCGGGCGCCGATGATCGTAAGTCCGCGGAGCACCGGTTGACGCAAGGGAGGCATCAGAGATTTGTCACCGTTTCGTCACCGCCCGGCGCCCGGCGGACCGTTCGGGTACGGCACACCCGCCGGGCCGGGCCCGCACAGCACCCCGGCGACCGTACGGCCACCGGGCCCGGCGACCGCACGGGGCCGTCCGGGCGGGCGCGCGACGACCGCGCCCGTACGCCGTTGACGCCCGACCGGCACCCCTCTACAACGGAGCTCAGACCCGGCCCCGAGCTCCCCGAGGAGCAAGCCCATGGCCCCGGACGCCCCCCGCTGCCCCGTGCTCGACATGACCGCCCGCACCCTCCACCAGCAGAACGCGCGGCTGCGCTGCGCCGGACCGGCCGTACGCGTCGAACTCCCCGACGGCATCATCGCCTGGTCGGTGACCCGCGCCCCGGTGATCCGCGCGCTCACCGGCGACCCCCGCGTCTCCCGCGACGCACGCCGCCACTGGCCCGGCCTGGCCGCGGTGCCCGAGGGCTGGCCGATGGGCCCGATCGCCTTCCAGCAGAACTTCTTCAACCGCTACGGCGACGAACACCGCTCCGCCCGGCGCCGGATGGCGACCTCCTTCTCACCCCGGCGGGTGTCCGCGCTGCGCCCCCGGATCGAGGCCACCACCGCCGCCCTCGTCGGCGCGCTGGGCGAACTCGCCCCCGGCCAGGCCGTGGACCTGCGCCGGGCGCTGTCCCTGCCGCTGACCATGACGGTGATCTGCGACCTGTTCGGCGTCCCCGCCGACCTGCGGCCCCCGATCGGCCGGGCCATGGACGCCCTGCTGACCACCACGGCGGCCAACGAGCAGATGACGCTCTCGCGCGCCGAGATCAACGTGGCGCTGACCGACCTGCTGGAACTCAAACGGCGCGAACCCGGCCCCGACCTCGCCAGCGACGTCGCCGCGCTCAGCACCGGCGGCGACACCGGACGCACCGAGGAGGAGTCCCGCGACACCCTGTTCCTGATGCTCGGCGCCGGGTACGAGACCGCCGTCAACCTCATCACCAGCACCGTCCAGGCCCTCCTCACCCACCCCCGCCACCTGGCCGCCGTCCGCACCGGCGCCCTCGGCTGGGAGGACGTCATCGAGGAGACCCTGCGCCACGAGAGCCCCGTCATGCACGTCCCGCTGCGCTACCCGCTGGAGGACATCGACCTCGGCGAGGGCGTGGTCATCCGCCGCGGCGAACCGATCCTGCTCGGCTTCGGCGCGGCCGGCCGCGACCCGGACCTCCACCCGGACCGGCCCGACGAGTTCGACCCGACCCGCCCCGACAAGGAGCACCTCGCCTTCGGGCACGGCCCGCACTTCTGCCTCGGCGCGCCCCTGGCCCGCCTGGAGGCCGAGGTCGCCCTGGCCGGCCTGTTCGGCGCCCACCCCGACAGCGCCCTGGACCCCTCCCGCCCGGCACCCGCCCGGCTGGAGTCGGCGATCATCAACGGCCCGGCCGAGCTCTGGATCGTCCCCAACCCCCCCGCGCCCTGATTGCGCCCCCGGGGGCCGGGGGGGGGCGCGGGGCCGGGGCGCGCGGGGCGGGGGGGGGGGGGGGCGGGCGCGCGCGCGGGCGG